>NZ_JBSGDT010000047.1:0-58132 GCF_053602515.1 Amycolatopsis sp. NPDC004368
CCTCGACAGCGAGGTCGATGGGGTGTCCCGCTGGCCAGTGCAGAAGCTGTATCGACGATGGAAGATGCATGGCAGGCTTGCGCTGGTGAGCAAGTCCAGCAAGGCGTCGTACTTTTCAAGCTTCTGGCGGTGCAGCGTTTCCTGTCCGGAGAGCTGGCCGCCCAGCTGGCCACTGAGCTGGGGTTGTCGTCTCCGGTGTACCCAGACCCTCGCTGCCTAGACTCTCAATTACCGAGTCCAACTTTCGGGGCCCACTTCACCCGGGTTTCCGGGGCGGGGGCCTTTCTCTTGTGCTGCCGTTCAGCTGAGATGAATGCGTTCGGTAGTCGCGTTGTTGTCGGCACTTCTACGGTCCCGGGGCCGGTGGCGCGGACCTAGCGTGGCAGCCGTGGCTGACGTCGTGCCGTTCACGGACAACTTCTCGGATCTCTCCAACACCCAGGGCTACCAGTTCGAGTTCCGCTGCGAACGCTGCGGCAACGGCTTCCGCTCGGCCTTCCAGCGCGACGCGGTCGAAACCGGCCGCGGTGTGCTTCGCGCGGTGGGCTCGTTCTTCGGCGGCAAGCTGCAGGACCTGAGCTACTCGGCCGACCAGTGGCGCTACGACCGCGCCACGAACTCCGCCGCGAAGGACCGCGCGCTCGCGGCCGCGGTCAAGGAGATCTCGCCGAGCTTCCGCCAGTGCCGCGGTTGCAGCGACTGGATGTGCGCGGACCAGTGCTGGAACACCGAGATCGGCCAGTGCCTACGCTGCTCGCCCAGCGTCGCCGAGGAGGTCTCGCGCGCCCAGGCCGCCGCCCAGCGCGACCAGATCTGGAACCGCGCCACCGAGCGCGACTGGACCCGCGACCTCGACCTCGACACCCGCGCCCACCTCACCTGCCCCAGCTGCGGCGTGAAGGCCGAGGGCGGCAAGTTCTGCGCCGCCTGCGGCTCGTCTTTGGCCCCCACGGTCCACTGCACCGAATGCGGCAAACCCTCCCAAGCCGGCGCCGTCTTCTGCGGCGACTGCGGCACGCGGCTGTAGCCGGCCGGGCTTACGAGACGGCCGGTTCCTGGGCCTTGCGCAGCTTCCTGAGGCGCCGGGGCGGCCTCGGCCGGTAAGTGGCCTTGGCGAGCAACACGCCCGCCAGCAGCGGCAGCAGGGCGAGGAGCAGCACGATCACCGCGGCGTAACTGCTTTCCAGGACCGGGTGCCACCAGATCGGCCCGATCTCCACGTCGACCACATCGCCCTTGGCGGGCAGCTGGTCGATCCATTCGGTCGACACGACGTGGGTCGTGCCGTCGAGGACGTAGCTGCCGCGGACCCAGTCGTTGCTGCCGGTACAGCCGCCGCGCCCGGGAGCACAGTCGCCGGCGTAGCCTTCGTGCGCTTCGAGAACGGTCAGATGGGTCTGGGGCGACACGTTGACCAGTGCGGTCAGGGAGTTCAGGACCGGCAGCAGCCCGAGCAGCGTGAGGGCCAGCGCGATCACCGTGCGGGTGGTCAGCGACACCGACGTGACCGGCTGCCGGTCCGCGGCCTCGCGGAAGCGGTTGACCGGTGTCCGCAGGAACCCGCCGCGGCCGCCGTTCCAGGAGTTGTAGCTCGTGTCGGAACCGGCGGCCAGCGCGGCGAACGCCTTGTCCCCGCCCCAGACCTCCCACACCGGCGCGGGCACGGCCGCGGCCAGCATCGCCAGCCGGCGCGAGTTGCCGAACACGCGGTCTTCGGTGAGCGCGCCCGACTCGGTGGTCCACATCGCGTCGCCGTGGAAAGCCACCGAGTGCACGCGGAACCACAGGTCGCGCAGCAGCAAGGCGCGCACCTCAGTGGTCAGCACGGCCGCGGCGAACTCCGGATCGGACGTGGTCACCGTGAACCGGCGGTCGAACTCGGCGTCGACCTCGAATGTGTCCAGCCCGAGATCGGGCTTCAGCCAGCCGAACGAGTTCCGGGTGATCCGCGCGTCTTCCAGCGGGGTGAAGTGCTCCGGCTCGAACGCCCCGGTCCGCGGCGAGATCACCAGCGCCGGCACCTTCGGGATCCGCAGCTGCACCGACGAGTTGATCGAGTCGATCTGCTCCGCGACCCTGCCGATCGCGGCGCCCGGCTCCTCGGGGTTGATCGGGTTGCTCGAGTACTCGGTGCCCAGTACCCGGTGGCCCTGCTGGTCGAACTCGACCTTCGTGCGCACGGGACCGGGATCCGGGTGGTCGAGCGCCACCCCCCGGCCGAGGTGGGGGAGCACCCCGAACGTCTGCCGGCCAGTCGAGCCCGCGATCCGGGCGATCCACGTGCGCTGCCGCCAGGCCCGCCACGCCACCAGCGCGGCGAACGCCACCGGGAACGCGATCCACAGCAGCTGGGGCACGACGCTGCCGGTGCCCGCCGAAAGCCAGTACAGCGCCGTCACGGAGCACACGGCCCCGCACAGGACGTAACACCCGGTCGCGGCCACACCGTTGCGCCGTTCAAGCCGGCCCGCGAGCCACAGCAGCGCGAAGCCCAACGCGAAACCGCCGACGATGAACCACGGCTCGAACAAGTCCATCTACTGGTCCATGTCCAGGTTCTCGCGGGTGTCCTCTTCGGAGTGGTAGCCGGCCGCATCGCTGCCGCCGCGGGAACCCACGATGTCGCGGGTGTTGTCGATCGCCTTGTTCGCGAAGTCGAAACCGGCCTTGCCGTTGTAGGCCGACCCCTTGTCGAGGTCGCCGAGCTTCACGCCGGTCACGCCCTTGAGGGCCTCTTCACCGCCGGCTTTGACCGACTCCTTGAGGGCCTCGACCGTCGCCGCGCCGCGGGAGTTCGTCGCCGAGGCGAGCGCGCCCGTGGCGGCCTTCTCCATGCCCGGCGTCATGCCCGCGCCACCCGACGGGGTGAGCTTGCGGCCCTGCTTGATCAGGTCGTCGGTCCACTTCGCGAGGAAGGTCATGAACTTCTGGAGCAGCTCGCCGAGCTTCCCGAGCTTCGAGGTGATCTTCGTGAACGCACTGGCCGCCTTCGCGATCGAGGCGGTCATCGCCGCGGCGACGGAGGAGCCGAGGCTCACGATCGAGGCGGCCAGCGCCGGCAGCCAGATGTAGATCAGCCAGCTGACCAGCTCGCTGATGATCGCCTTCACGACCTCCTCGATCACGGTCATGACCATCGACCACATCTGGAGCGTCTCGGCGATGCCGCCCGCGGTCGAACCGACGCCCTTGATGCCCTCGGAGAACTGGTCCAGGGACTTGCGCGCGGCTTCGCCGCCATCGCCGACCCAGGTCCGCAGCTCGTCCTTGCCCTTCTTCGCGAAGTCGTCGCCGAGCTTGACGAAGCCTTCGCCGATCTGGCTGAAGTTTCCGGCCGCGTCCTTCAGCGAGTCGCCGTCGCCGGTCACGAAGTGCAGCGCGTCCTGCAGTGGCGAGATGAGCTCGAGAAGCATGTTGAGCCCGTTGCTCACCAACCAGCCGACGGGGTCGAGCGCGAAGCTCGCCACATCCATCGCGGCGTTCGCGACGAAGCCCGCGCCGTCCTGCAGCATCTGGCCGGTGGCCGCGGCGAAGTCGCCGGCGTCCTCGGCGTCGCCGAAGTTCTCGACGGCCCGGTTGACGCCTTCGACGCCCTTTCCGATGAACGGCGTTTTCTCTCCGACGTCCTTGACGGTTTTCCAGGCGCCGTCCTCTTCCGGCTTCAGTTTGACGCCGTCGGCGATGCTGTCGGCCATTTCGGTCTCCCCCTGCTCAGAGCGGTCCGTCGATGTTCGCCTTGAACTTGCCGAAGGTCATGACGGTGTCCTTCTCGTGGCCGTCGTAGATCTCCGCGGCCTGGTTCATCTTCCCGCCGAGCGTGTCGACGCCGGTTTTCATGAGTTCGAGCATCTGGCGCAGGTCGTCGAGCTTGCTCGTGTACGTCTGCTTCACCGCCAGCCCGATCAGGCCCCACGACTTGTCCGTGACGTCGGCCTGGTTCACGAGGTTGCCGAATTTGGTCGTCTCGTCCTTGTAGTGCGGCAGCGTGCTGGAGGCGTAGGTCTTCAGGATCTGCGGATCCACGTCGTGTGCCATCAGTCCTCCTCGTGGTCCCACAGGCGGCGGACGCCGTCGTCGGTCGGTTTGGCCGGTGGGGGCGGCGGGGGAGCGGCCGGGGGCTCGTCGCGGCGCAGGATGTCGCCGTGTTCGAGGTCGTCGTCGGAGAGGGGGCGGGGTGCCGGCTCCGCTTCCGAGGCTTTGGACTTCAGCTCTTCGGCTGTGGTTCCCATCGCTTCGGCCTGGGCTTCGAGGACCTGGCCCGACACGTCGATGCCGAAGGCGGCGCCCACGTGCGCGTCGACGATGCCGGCCTGCTTCAGCGTGGCGTCGGCGACGGCGCGGTGCAGAGTGGACAGGATCGTCGCGGCCAGTTGCTGCGGCTGCCGGCGCAGGGCGTCGGCGGTGAGCCGGATGTCCTTCACGGACCCGCCGGCGCCCGCGACGACCGTGATGGCGCGGTCGGGGGACGTGGCGGTGGCCTCGAGCGCCGTCACCTCGTCCTGCATGTCGCCGACCTTGGCGAAGCTCGCCTCGGCTTGTTTGATCCTGGTCTGGAACTTCTCGAACTCGGCGACGAGCCGATCGAGCTCAGCCGACACGGCGGCCCCCTCACGTGCGCATGCGTACGGACGTGCGGGATTATGCCGCTTCTGTCGTGTTCGCGCTGCGAAGTCGTGAATTTTTCCCGGACGGGGTGATGGCGGTACCCGCGCACCGGCTCGACCCAGAAGATCCTTTGTGGACAAGGAAAATCCAGTGTGGACGGGCCGGAACCCTTTCACCCCAGCGTTTTCGAGAACCAGTGCTCCGCGTACTTGTCGTCGTTGAACGGTTCGACCTCTGTGTACCCGATCCGCGCGTACAGCGCCCGCGCCTCGACGAGATCGTGGCGGGTGTCGAGGCGCAGCACCTCGGCGCCGAGCGAGCGCACCGCGTCCTCGGCCGCCGCGACGAGCCGCGCGCCGCCACCCCGGCCGCGGTGCTCCGGGCGCACGTAGACCTTCGTGAGCTCGTTCAGCCCCGGCCGCACCACGCGCGTGCCGGCGCAACCGGCCACGGTGCCGTCGGGCAGGCGGGCGACGAGGAACGCGCCGGTCGGGGCGACGAGATCGGTGCCCGGCTCGTCGGCCAGGGCCTGGTCGACCTCGGCTTCGGTGGCCGGGCGGCCCCAGTAGCGGCTCGCGACGTCCGTGAGGTATTCGCGCAGGATCGCGCGCGCGTCGAAGTGGTCGACGGAAATCGGCGTGATCGTCCAGTTCGTCGTCACGGAATCATGGTCGGCCGCGTGTCCACTGGTTAACGGGCAAGTCGATCACCTCGGCAAAGCGACGTCCAGTCCCCGTGTGTCACCCGTTCGTGGAATGGGTAGCGTGCGAGCCGCAGGGAAACCGACTTGAGGAGTGCGTCATGGACGGCAACGGCACCGCCGACCGGCCTGAAGAGGGGCAGCAGGAAACCCAGGGCCACCACGCCGCGCCTGAGGGGGCCGGCGTCCACCCGCTGATCGATCTGTCGCGCGACCCGAACCCGGGGCGGCCCGACCACGCGAAGCCGGACGAGGAATAGCGGGGACGTCCGTCACGTTCCACACAACGGGACCCGTTCGGCGAACCCGGCGTCGCTCTGGCCGCAGAGCCCCTATCTGGGGTTACGATGGGCGGTCGCCGTCCCTTCGGACCCCCCGCCCGGACCGCCCGTCAAGTGGCCGGGTATCTTTGGAGACCGTGCCCGGCAGGCGTCGGGCCGCTCCGCGTGCCGTACGGCATGAGCGGGGTGCTCGCGCACCCGGTTCACCGGCCTCGTCCACGTGGGGTTCCGACGGAAAACCCCTTCGGGAAAGTACCGGTCGAGAGACCGTGACGCGGGCCGACACGCCCGACCGCGGGGGCCGGTGAAGACACGAAGAAGCAGCAAGATCGCGACAGAAAGCTGGTCCATTGCCCACGATCCAGCAGCTGGTCCGCAAGGGCCGCCAGGACAAGGCTGCCAAGCAGAAGACCGCGGCCCTCAAGGGGAGCCCGCAGCGTCGTGGCGTGTGCACCCGCGTGTACACCACGACCCCGAAGAAGCCGAACTCCGCTCTGCGCAAGGTTGCTCGCGTGAAGCTGACGAGCGGCATCGAGGTCACGGCGTACATCCCCGGTGAAGGTCACAACCTGCAGGAGCACTCGATGGTGCTCGTGCGTGGTGGCCGGGTGAAGGACCTGCCTGGTGTTCGCTACAAGATCATCCGCGGTTCGCTCGACACCCAGGGTGTGAAGAACCGCAAGCAGGCGCGCAGCCGCTACGGCGCGAAGAAGGAGAAGAGCTAATGCCCCGCAAGGGACCGGCCCCGAAGCGGCCTCTGATCTCCGACCCCGTCTACGCCTCCCCGCTGGTCACCCAGCTGGTGAACAAGGTGCTGAAGGACGGGAAGCGGTCGCTGGCCGAGCGCATCGTGTACGGCGCGCTGGAAGGCGCTCGCGAGAAGACCGGCACCGACCCGGTCGTCACGCTGAAGCGCGCGCTCGACAACGTGAAGCCCACCATCGAGGTGAAGAGCCGCCGCGTCGGTGGTGCCACCTACCAGGTGCCGATCGAGGTCAAGCCCGGCCGCTCCACCACGCTGGCCCTGCGCTGGCTGGTCTCCTTCTCGCAGGCTCGCCGCGAGAAGACCATGATCGAGCGGCTGCAGAACGAGCTGCTCGACGCGAGCAACGGCCTTGGCGCCAGCGTCAAGCGTCGTGAAGACACGCACAAGATGGCCGAGTCCAACAAGGCCTTCGCGCACTACCGCTGGTGATGACCGCCCGGCTGCCGATCCAAGCCATGCCGGGCCCCACGCTCGAGACAGGGGAACACTCTCGTGGCACGTGAAGTGCTGACCGACCTGAACAAGGTCCGCAACATCGGGATCATGGCGCACATCGACGCCGGTAAGACCACCACCACCGAGCGGATCCTGTTCTACACCGGGATCAACTACAAGATCGGCGAAGTCCACGACGGCGCCGCCACCATGGACTGGATGGAGGAGGAGCAGAAGCGGGGTATCACCATCACCTCGGCTGCCACCACCACGTTCTGGGCCGATCACCAGATCAACATCATCGACACCCCCGGGCACGTCGACTTCACCGTCGAGGTGGAGCGCTCGCTCCGCGTGCTCGACGGCGCCGTGGCCGTCTTCGACGGCAAGGAAGGTGTCGAGCCGCAGTCCGAGCAGGTCTGGCGGCAGGCGGACAAGTACGAAGTCCCGCGCATCTGCTTCGTCAACAAGATGGACAAGCTGGGTGCCGACTTCTACTTCACCGTGCGCACCATCGAGGAGCGCCTCGGTGCCCGGCCGCTGGTCATCCAGCTGCCGATCGGCGCCGAGAACGACTTCGAGGGTGTCATCGACCTCGTCCGCATGAAGGCGCTGACCTGGCGGGGCGAGGTGAGCAAGGGCGAGGACTACGAGATCGAGGACATCCCCGCCGAGCTCGCCGACCGCGCCGCCGAGTACCGCGAGAAGCTGGTCGAGGCCATCGCCGAGACCGACGACTCCCTGATGGAGAAGTTCCTCGAGGGCGAGCAGCTCACGGAAGCCGAGATCAAGGCCGGCATCCGCAAGCTCACCGTCGCGCGCGAGGCGTACCCGGTGCTCACCGGCTCCGCGTTCAAGAACAAGGGCGTGCAGCCGATGCTGGACGCGGTCATCGACTACCTGCCGTCCCCGCTGGACGTGCCGGCCGTCGAGGGCACGCTGCCCGACGGCGAGACGCCGGCCCAGCGCAAGCCGTCGGTCGACGAGCCGTTCTCCGCGCTCGCGTTCAAGATCGCCGCGCACCCGTTCTTCGGCAAGCTGACCTACATCCGGGTCTACTCGGGCAAGGTCTCCGCGGGCGCCCAGGTCGTCAACGCGACCAAGGAGCGCAAGGAGCGCATCGGCAAGCTCTTCCAGATGCACTCCAACAAGGAGAACCCGGTCGAGGAGGCCCAGGCCGGCCACATCTACGCGGTCATCGGCCTGAAGGACACCACGACCGGTGACACGCTGGCCGACCCGCAGAACCCGGTCGTCCTCGAGTCGATGACCTTCCCGGATCCCGTCATCCGCGTGGCCATCGAGCCGAAGACGAAGGCCGACCAGGAGAAGCTGTCGCTGGCGATCCAGAAGCTGGCCGAGGAAGACCCCACCTTCCAGGTCCAGCTCGACGAGGACACGGGCCAGACGATCATCGCGGGCATGGGCGAGCTGCACCTCGAGGTGCTGGTGAACCGCATGAAGTCCGACTACAAGGTCGAGGCGAACATCGGTAAGCCGCAGGTCGCCTACCGCGAGACGATCAAGCGGACCGTCGACAAGCTCGACTACGTGCACAAGAAGCAGACCGGTGGTTCCGGCCAGTTCGCGAAGGTCATCGTGAAGCTGGAGCCGCTCGAGACGACCGACGGTGCACTCTACGAGTTCGACAACAAGGTCACCGGTGGCCGCGTGCCGCGGGAGTACATCCCGTCGGTCGACGCGGGCGCACAGGACGCCATGCAGTACGGCGTGCTGGCCGGCTACCCGCTCGTCGGGTTGAAGTTCACCTTGTTGGACGGCGCGTACCACGAGGTCGACTCTTCGGAGATGGCGTTCAAGATCGCCGGTTCCATGGCGATGAAGGAAGCCGCGAAGAAGGCCGGCCCGGTCATCCTCGAACCGCTGATGGCCGTCGAGGTCACGACTCCCGAGGACTACATGGGTGACGTGATCGGTGACCTCAACTCCCGCCGTGGCCAGATCCAGGCCATGGAGGAGCGCGCCGGTACCCGTGTCGTGAAGGCACTGGTGCCGCTGTCGGAGATGTTCGGTTATGTGGGCGACCTGCGGTCTCGCACCCAGGGTCGCGCGAACTACTCGATGGTGTTCGACTCCTACGCCGAGGTTCCCGCGAACGTCGCGAAGGAAATCATCGCGAAGGCGACGGGGGAGTAGTTCCCCCTCGCTCGCGGGCATAAGGATCACTCCTGAACGTCCGCAGCAAAGACGAGAAAAAATCGCCGGCCGGCAGCCACGCCGGCCGGTGAGCACAAAGCGAAATCAGTCCAGGAGGACATTCCAGTGGCGAAGGCGAAGTTCGAGCGGAGCAAGCCGCACGTCAACATCGGGACCATTGGTCACGTCGACCACGGCAAGACCACGCTGACCGCGGCGATCACCAAGGTTCTGCACGACAAGTACCCCGAGCTCAACGAGTCGCGTGCGTTCGACCAGATCGACAACGCGCCCGAAGAGCGCCAGCGCGGTATCACGATCAACATCTCGCACGTCGAGTACCAGACCGAGAAGCGCCACTACGCCCACGTGGACGCCCCCGGTCACGCGGACTACATCAAGAACATGATCACCGGTGCGGCCCAGATGGACGGCGCGATCCTCGTGGTCGCGGCGACCGACGGCCCGATGCCGCAGACGCGTGAGCACGTGCTGCTCGCCCGTCAGGTCGGCGTGCCCTACATCGTTGTCGCGCTGAACAAGGCCGACATGGTCGACGACGAGGAGATCCTGGAGCTCGTCGAGCTCGAGGTCCGCGAGCTGCTGTCCTCGCAGGAGTTCCCGGGCGACGACGCGCCGGTCGTGCGCGTCTCGGGCCTGAAGGCTCTCGAGGGTGACGAGAAGTGGGCCGAGGCCGTCCTCGAGCTCATGACCGCCGTCGACGACAACGTGCCGGACCCGGTGCGTGAGCTCGACAAGCCGTTCCTCATGCCGATCGAGGACGTCTTCACCATCACCGGTCGCGGCACCGTCGTCACCGGCCGCGTCGAGCGTGGCGTGGTCAACGTGAACGAAGAGGTCGAGATCGTGGGTATCCGCGACAAGTCGACCAAGACCACCGTCACCGGTGTCGAGATGTTCCGCAAGCTGCTGGACCAGGGCCAGGCGGGCGACAACGTCGGCCTCCTCGTCCGCGGTATCAAGCGCGAGGACGTCGAGCGCGGCCAGGTCGTCGTGAAGCCGGGCACCACCACCCCGCACACCGACTTCGAGGGCCGGGTCTACATCCTGTCGAAGGACGAGGGTGGCCGTCACACCCCGTTCTTCAACAACTACCGCCCGCAGTTCTACTTCCGCACCACCGACGTGACCGGCGTCGTGACCCTCCCCGAGGGCACCGAGATGGTCATGCCGGGCGACAACACCGACATCTCGGTCCAGCTGATCCAGCCGGTCGCGATGGACGTGAACCTGCGTTTCGCCATCCGCGAGGGTGGCCGGACCGTGGGCGCGGGCCAGGTCACCAAGATCATCAAGTGACGTCGACGCCCCTGACCTGAGGTCATTACACCCCCGGGTCAGGGGCGTCAACTCACGTGTGCGACACTATTCAGGTTGCTCGTCCCGGGGCGGCCGAATCCTCGAGTTGTTCGATTGACTCACGGGGTTCCGGCCGCCCCTGTACGAGCGGCCACGGTCCGTCCAGCTCTTCCTTCGGGGTGAGGCTAGCGGGCAAAGGCCAAGTGGCCGGCGGCGCTGTTGTGCAGTAGCGGTGCAGCGAAGCCGACTCGCGGCCTCCTCACGTTGAGGAAGACCAGGCAGGACGATCCCACGGGATCGGTCTGTGCGTCGGGCGCGACACGCCCGACCGCGTGGACCGGGGACAGGGCCGTTGAACTGCTGAAACCGGGGCTCAGGCCCGGGTTGACGAGACAAGCGGCACGAGACGACGAAGGAACGAGCAGCCACCATGGCGGGACAGAAGATCCGCATCCGGCTCAAGGCCTACGACCACGAGGCGATCGACACCTCGGCGCGCAAGATCGTGGAGACGGTCACGCGCACCGGCGCCCGTGTTGTCGGGCCGGTGCCGCTGCCCACCGAGAAGAACGTTTACTGCGTCATCCGCTCGCCGCACAAGTACAAGGACTCGCGCGAGCACTTCGAGATGCGCACCCACAAGCGTCTGATCGACATCCTCGACCCGACGCCGAAGACGGTCGACGCGCTCATGCGCATCGACCTGCCGGCGAGCGTCGACGTCAACATCCAGTAGCAGCGGCTGGCGAGCGGCGGAGAGTAAGAGACTCATGTCTGACAGGCAGATGAAGGGCATCCTGGGCACCAAGCTCGGCATGACCCAGGTCTTCGACGAGCAGAACCGGGTTGTCCCGGTCACCGTCGTGAAGGCCGGTCCGAACGTGGTCACCCAGGTTCGGACCCAGGACAAGGACGGCTACGCGGCCGTGCAGCTGGCCTTCGGTGCGGTCGACCCGCGCCGGGTCAACAAGCCGCGCACCGGCCACTTCGACAAGGCGGGCGTGACCCCGCGGCGCTACCTCGCCGAGCTGCGTACCACCGACGCGGACACCTACGAGGTCGGTCAGGAGATCACCGCCGAGGTGTTCGCCGCCGGCGTCGAGGTCGACGTCACCGGTACCAGCAAGGGCAAGGGCTACGCCGGTGTCATGAAGCGCCACGGCTTCAAGGGCCAGGGCGCGAGCCACGGTGCCCAGGCCGTGCACCGCAAGCCGGGTTCCATCGGTGGCTGCGCCACCCCCGGCCGCGTCTTCAAGGGCCTGCGCATGGCGGGCCGGATGGGCTCCGACCGGGTCACCACGCAGGGTCTGACCGTGCACGCCGTGCGCGCCGAAGACGGCCTGCTGCTGATCAAGGGCGCGGTGCCCGGTCCCAAGGGCGGCCTGCTGTTCGTTCGCAGCGCCGCGAAGGGTGGTAAATCCGAATGACAAGCGTCGAGCTGAAGACCCCGGCCGGTAAAGCCGACGGCACGGTCGACCTCCCCGCGGAGATCTTCGACGTGCAGGCCAACATCGCGCTGATGCACCAGGTCGTGATCGGCCAGCTGGCCGCCGCGCGCCAGGGCACGCACGACACGAAGACCCGTGGTGAGGTCTCCGGTGGCGGCAAGAAGCCGTACCGGCAGAAGGGCACCGGTCGTGCCCGCCAGGGTTCGACCCGCGCGCCGCAGTTCGCCGGCGGTGGCGTCGTCCACGGCCCCACGCCGCGTGACTACACGCAGCGCACCCCTAAGAAGATGAAGGCCGCCGCTCTCCGTGGCGCTCTCTCCGACCGGGCGCGCGCCGGGCAGCTGCACGTCGTGACCGAGCTGGTCACCGGCGAGAAGCCGTCGACCAAGGCCGCCAAGACCGTGCTCGCCGCCGTCACGCAGGCGAAGCGCGTGCTCGTGGTGCTGCACCGGGCCGACGAGCTGTCCTGGGTCTCCCTGCGGAACCTCCCCGAGGTCCACCTGCTTTGGGCGGACCAGCTCAACACCTACGACGTGCTGGTCAACGACGACGTCGTGTTCACCAAGGCCGCGTACGACGCGTTCGTCGCAGGCCCCGCCCGTGGCAAGGCCGTCAAGGCCTCCGCGCGGTCGGGCGAAGTTTCGGAAGGGAGTGACGAGAAGTGAGCTCGGTCGCCATTCCGGACCACCGCGACATCCTGCTCGCGCCGGTCATCTCCGAGAAGTCCTACGGGCTGCTCGAGGACCACAAGTACACGTTCATCGTCCGCCCGGACGCCAACAAGACCCAGATCAAGATCGCGGTCGAGAAGGTGTTCGGTGTCAAGGTGGTCAGCGTCAACACGGCCAACCGTCAGGGCAAGCGGAAGCGGACTCGCGCGGGCTTCGGCAAGCGCAAGGACACCAAGCGCGCCATCGTGACTCTTTCGCCTGAGAGCAAGGCGATCGAGATCTTCGGCGGACCCACCGCGTAAAGGACTGAGCTGACAATGGGCATCCGCAAGTACAAGCCGACGACCCCGGGTCGTCGCGGTTCGAGCGTCTCGGACTTCGCCGAGATCACCCGCTCCACGCCGGAGAAGTCGCTGCTGCGTCCGCTGAGCGGTTCGGGCGGTCGCAACTCGTCGGGCAAGATCACCACCCGTCACAAGGGTGGCGGCCACAAGCGCGCCTACCGCGTCATCGACTTCCGTCGCAACGACAAGGACGGCGTGCCGGCCAAGGTCGCGCACATCGAGTACGACCCCAACCGCACCGCGCGCATCGCGCTCCTGCACTACGCCGACGGCGAGAAGCGCTACATCATCGCGCCGGACAAGCTGAAGCAGGGCGACACCGTCGAGAACGGCCCGCGCGCCGACATCAAGCCGGGCAACAACCTGCCGCTGCGCAACATCCCGGTCGGCACCGTGGTCCACGCGATCGAGCTCCGCCCCGGTGGCGGCGCGAAGATGGCGCGCTCCGCCGGCGCCCGCGTGCAGCTGGTGGCCAAGGACGGGCCTTACGCCCAGCTCCGGCTGCCCTCGGGTGAGATCCGCAACGTCGACGTGCGCAACCGCGCGACCGTCGGCGAGGTGGGCAACTCCGAGCACGCGAACATCAACTGGGGCAAGGCGGGTCGCAACCGCTGGCGCGGCAAGCGCCCCACCGTCCGTGGTGTCGTCATGAACCCGGTCGACCACCCGCACGGTGGTGGTGAGGGCAAGACGTCCGGTGGTCGCCACCCGGTGAACCCGAACGGCAAGCCCGAGGGCCGCACGCGTCGCCGCAAGGCGAGCGACTCGTTGATCGTCCGCCGCCGTCGCACCGGCAAGAACAAGCGCTGAGCAGGGAGGTAGAAGAACATGCCACGCAGCCTTAAGAAGGGGCCCTTCGTGGACGACCACCTGCTCAAGAAGGTGGACGCGCTCAACGAGGCCAACAAGAAGACCGTGATCAAGACCTGGTCGCGTCGCTCGACGATCATCCCGGATTTCCTGGGTCACACGATCGCCGTGCACGACGGCCGCAAGCACGTCCCGGTGTTCGTCACCGAGGCCATGGTGGGTCACAAGCTGGGCGAGTTCGCCCCGACGCGGACCTTCAAGGGCCACATCAAGGACGACCGCAAGTCGCGCCGCCGCTGAGCGGGCACGAAACAAGACAAGGGAAGTAGCGATGAACGCCCAGAACGACGCGACAGTCGAGGCTGAACTGCCTACGGCTTACGCGCGGGCTCGCTTCGTCCGGGACTCGCCGACCAAGGTGCGCCGGGTGATCGAGCTCATCAAGGGACGTAGCGCCGCCGACGCCTTGGCCGTGCTCCGGTTCGCCCCCCAGGCGGCCAGCGAGCCGGTCGCGAAGGTGCTCGCCAGCGCCGTGGCCAACGCCGAGAACAACCTTCAGCTCGACCCGGAGACGCTCTGGGTCAAGAACGCGTACGCCGACGAGGGCCCGACCCTCAAGCGCATCCGCCCGCGGGCCCAGGGCCGCGCGTACCGGATCCGCAAGCGGACCAGCCACATCACCGTCGAGGTGGAGTCGCGTCCGAAGGCCGACGTGAAGAAGGCGCAGAGCAAGAAGAAGGCAGGTGGCCGGTAGTGGGCCAGAAGATCAACCCGCACGGCTTCCGCCTGGGTATCACCACGGACTGGAAGTCGCGCTGGTACGCCGACAAGCAGTACTCGGAGTACGTGGCCGAGGACGTGAAGATCCGCAAGCTGCTGTCCACGGGCATGGAGCGCGCCGGCATCTCCAAGGTCGAGATCGAGCGCACCCGTGACCGCGTCCGCGTCGACATCCACACCGCCCGGCCGGGCATCGTCATCGGCCGTCGCGGCGCGGAGGCCGACCGGATCCGTGGCGCGCTGGAGAAGCTGACCGCCAAGCAGGTCCAGCTCAACATCCTCGAGGTCAAGAACCCCGAGGCCGACGCCCAGCTCGTCGCTCAGGGTGTCGCGGAGCAGCTGAGCAACCGCGTGGCGTTCCGCCGCGCGATGCGCAAGGCGATCCAGACCTCCATGCGGTCGCCACAGGTCAAGGGCATCCGCGTGCAGTGCGGCGGTCGTCTCGGCGGCGCCGAGATGTCCCGCTCCGAGCACTACCGCGACGGCCGGGTTCCGCTGCACACGCTGCGCGCCGACATCGACTACGGCTTCTTCGAGGCCAAGACGACGTTCGGTCGCATCGGCGTGAAGGTGTGGATCTACAAGGGCGAGCTGGTGGGTGGCCTCAAGGCCCGCGAGGCGCGCGACGCCGCCGCGGCCGCCGAGCGGGCCCCGCGCCGCGACCGCGGTGACCGTCCGTCCCGCCCGCGCCGCTCCGGCGCCTCGGGCACGACGGCGACCTCGACCGAAGCCGGTCGCGCAGCTGCCGCCGCGAAGAACGACGACGCGGCGCCCGTGGCGACCGAGGCGGCCCCGGCTGCCGAGACCGCAGAAAAGACGGAGGGCTGAGACGTGCTCATCCCGCGCAGGGTCAAGCACCGGAAGCAGCACTCCCCGAAGCGCCACGGCGCCGCCAAGGGCGGTACGAAGGTCAGCTTCGGCGAGTACGGCATCCAGGCGCTTGAGCACAGCTACGTGACGAACCGGCAGATCGAGTCCGCTCGTATCGCCATGACCCGTCACATCAAGCGTGGCGGCAAGGTGTGGACGACCATCTACCCGGACCGCCCGCTGACCAAGAAGCCGGCGGAAACCCGCATGGGTTCCGGTAAGGGTTCGCCCGAGTGGTGGATCGCCAACGTGAAGCCGGGCCGCGTGATGTTCGAGATCTCGTTCCCGAACGAGGAGACCGCCCGCGAGGCGCTCCGTCGCGCGATCCACAAGCTGCCCATGAAGTGCCGCATCGTGACCCGTGAAGGTGGTGAGTTCTGATGGCGAACGGAGCCGTCCAGGCATCGGAGCTGCGTGAGCTCACCGCGGAAGAGCTCGTGCTGCGTCTGAAGGAATACAAGGAGGAGCTCTTCAACCTCCGCTTCCAGATGGCCACCGGGCAGCTGGACAACAACCGTCGGCTGCGCACCGTCCGCACGGACATCGCGCGGATCTACACGGTCATGCGTGAGCGTGAGCTCGGCCTGTCCGTGGCCCCCGACGCCGAAAGTGAAGGTGCCGCATGAGCGAGCCCACCACCGAGAAGCTCGTGCGCAACTACCGCAAGGTGCGCGAGGGCTACGTCGTCTCGGACAAGATGGACAAGACGATCGTGGTCGAGCTCGAGGACCGCAAGAAGCACCCGCGCTACTCGAAGGTTCTGCGCAGCACCACCAAGGTCAAGGTGCACGACGAGAACAACGAGGCGGGCGTGGGCGACCGGGTCACCCTGATGGAGACCCGGCCGCTGTCGGCGACGAAGCGCTGGCGTCTGGTGCAGGTCGTGGAGAAGGCCAAGTAAGCAGGGCTCTTCGGAGTCCTTGGTTCCGCAAGGCTCGCCGGCAGGCGAGAACCAGCGCGACATACAGGAGTTGACGTGATCCAGCAGGAGTCGCGGCTTCGGGTCGCCGACAACACCGGTGCTAAGGAAATTCTTTGCATCCGTGTTCTCGGTGGCTCCGGGCGGCGCTACGCGGGTATCGGCGACATCATCGTCGCCACCGTGAAGGACGCCATCCCGGCTGCCGGGGTGAAGAAGGGCGACGTCGTCAAGGCGGTCATCGTCCGCACGGTGAAGGAGCGTCGTCGTCCGGACGGTTCCTACATCCGCTTCGACGAGAACGCCGCTGTGCTCATCAAGAACGACAACGAGCCCCGTGGCACCCGCATCTTCGGCCCGGTGGGCCGCGAGCTGCGCGACCGAAAGTTCATGAAGATCATTTCGCTCGCGCCGGAGGTGCTGTGATGAAGGTGAAGAAGGGCGACACGGTCGTCGTCATCGCCGGCAAGGACAAAGGCGCCAAGGGCAAGGTCATCCAGGCCTACCCCGAGCGCGACCGCGTGCTGGTCGAGGGCGTGAACCGGATCAAGAAGCACACCCGGATCACCCAGACCCAGCGTGGTGCGCAGTCCGGTGGCATCGTGACCCAGGAAGCGCCCATCCACGTGTCGAACGTGATGGTCGTGGACTCGGACGGCAAGCCGACCCGCGTGGGCTACCGCATCGGCGAGGACGGCAAGAAGGTCCGGGTCTCGCGCCGGAACGGCAAGGACATCTGACATGACCACCGCAGAGAAGATCGTGCCGCGTCTGAAGACCCGGTACCGCGAAGAGATCAAGGGTGAGCTCCAGAAGGAGTTCGCCATCCCCAACGTGCACCAGATTCCCGGCGTCGTGAAGGTCGTCGTGAACATGGGTGTGGGTGACGCGGCCCGCGACAGCAAGCTCATCGAGGGTGCTGTCCGCGACCTGTCGCTGATCACCGGCCAGAAGCCGGAAGTCCGGAAGGCCCGCAAGTCCATCGCGCAGTTCAAGCTGCGCGAGGGCCAGCCGATCGGCGCGCGCGTGACGCTGCGCGGCGACCGGATGTGGGAGTTCCTCGACCGGCTGCTCACCATCGCGCTGCCCCGTATCCGCGACTTCCGCGGCCTGTCCGGCAAGCAGTTCGACGGCAACGGCAACTACACGTTCGGTCTCAACGAGCAGTCGATGTTCCACGAGATCGACCCCGACGCCATCGACCGTCCGCGCGGCATGGACGTCACGGTCGTCACCACCGCCACCACCGACGACGAGGGCCGGGCGCTGCTGCGCAAGCTCGGCTTCCCGTTCAAGGAGAACTGAGCCGATGGCCAAGAAAGCGCTGGTCCACAAGGCCGCCAAGAAGCCGAAGTTCGCCGTGCGGGGTTACACCCGCTGCAACCGTTGTGGTCGGCCGCACTCGGTGTACCGCAAGTTCGGGCTCTGCCGGATCTGTCTCCGGGAGATGGCGCACGCGGGCGAGCTGCCCGGTGTCCACAAGTCCAGCTGGTAAGAGGCTCGAAACTATTTCCCAGTTCGCCACAGGCCCCACCCGAGAGGGTGGGGAACCAGGCGAGAAAGGTTGACAGGTCACCATGACGATGACCGACCCCATCGCAGACTTCTTGACGCGTCTGCGCAACGCGAACTCGGCGTACCACGACGAGGTCGTGCTTCCCCACTCGAAGATCAAGGCGAACATCGCCGAGATCCTCAAGCGCGAGGGTTACATCGCGGGCTACCGCGACGAGCCGGGCGAGAAGCACAAGAACCTGATCGTGGAGCTGAAGTACGGCCCCAACCGTGAGCGCAGCATCGCCGGCCTCCGGCGCGTGTCCAAGCCGGGTCTGCGGGTGTACGCAAAATCGACCGAACTGCCGTCCGTGCTGGGTGGCCTCGGCGTCGCGATCATCTCGACGTCCGGCGGCCTGCAGACCGACCGTCAGGCCAAGCGCAACAACGTGGGCGGCGAAGTCCTCGCCTACGTCTGGTAAGGAAGGGGGCACAGACATGTCACGCATCGGAAAGCTGCCGGTCGCCGTCCCCTCCGGGGTCGAGGTGACCATCAACGGTCAGCACATTCAGGTCAAGGGGCCCAAGGGCACCCTCGAGCACACCCTCGCCGAGCCCATCACCGTCGAGCGCGGTGAAGACGGCACGCTGCAGGTGAAGCGTCCGGACGACGAGCGCACCTCCAAGGCGCTGCACGGTCTCAGCCGCACGCTGGTGAACAACCTCGTCGTCGGTGTCACCGCCGGCTACGAGAAGAAGATGGAAATCCACGGCGTCGGTTACCGCGTGCAGGCCAAGGGTTCGGACCTCGAGTTCGCCCTCGGCTACAGCCACCCGGTGAAGATCGAGGCGCCGGAGGGCATCACCTTCACGGTCGAGTCGCCCACCCGGTTCTCGGTGTCCGGCATCGACAAGCAGAAGGTCGGCCAGATCGCCGCGGTCATCCGCAAGCTGCGCCGCCCCGACCCGTACAAGGGCAAGGGCCTGCGCTACGAGGGTGAGAAGATCCGCCGCAAGGTCGGAAAGACGGGTAAGTGATCATGAGCGACACGACTACCACGAAGCGCAAGCCGGTCGGCAAGGACATCTCGACCCGCCGCCGCGTCGCGAAGACCCGTCGGCACTTCCGCCTGCGCAAGAAGGTCAGCGGCACGCCGGTTCGTCCGCGCCTGGTCGTCAAGCGGTCCTCGCGGCACATCGCCGTGCAGGTGATCGACGACCTCGCCGGCCACACCCTGGCGTCCGCGTCCACCCTCGAGGCGGACGTCCGGGCGACCGACGGCGACAAGAAGGCCAAGGCCGCGAAGGTCGGCGAGCTCGTCGCCGCGCGCGCCAAGGCGGCCGGGATCTCGGCCGTGGTGTTCGACCGTGGTGGCAATGCCTACCACGGCCGCATCGCCGCCCTCGCCGACGCTGCCCGTGAGGCGGGGTTGGAATTCTGATGCAGATGCTCGTCAATGGAAGGAAAGCCTGATGCCGGGACGTACGCGGCAATTCGGCGGCGGCCAGGGCGGACCGGGCGGTCAGGGCGGCAACGACCGCGGTGACCGTCGCGACCGCCGGGACCGGCGCGACAGCGGCCGTGGCGGGGCGGCCCAGGACAAGACCCCGCACCTCGAGAAGGTCGTGACGATCAACCGCGTCGCGAAGGTCGTCAAGGGTGGTCGTCGCTTCAGCTTCACCGCTCTCGTCGTCGTCGGCGACGGTGACGGCCAGGTCGGCGTCGGCTACGGCAAGGCCAAGGAAGTTCCCGCGGCCATCGCCAAGGGCGTCGAGGAAGCGAAGAAGAACTTCTTCCGCGTGCCTCGCGTCGGCGGCACCATTCCCCACCCGATCCAGGGTGAGGAAGCCGCCGGTGTGGTGCTCCTGCGTCCGGCGTCGGCCGGTACCGGCGTCATCGCCGGTGGCCCGGTCCGCGCGGTGCTGGAGTGCGCCGGTGTCCACGACGTGCTGTCGAAGTCGCTCGGCTCCGACAACGCGATCAACATCGTGCACGCGACCGTGGCGGCCCTGAAGGGTCTGCAGCGTCCCGAAGAGGTCGCGGCCCGCCGCGGTCTCCCGCTCGAGGACGTCGCGCCGGCCCGGATGCTGCGCCAGCGCGCGGGCCAGGGGGTCTGACATGGCTCAGCTGAAGGTCACCCAGATCAAGAGCAAGATCGGCACGAAGCACGAACACCGCGAATCGCTGCGCACCCTCGGGCTGCACAAGATTCGCCAGTCGACTGTGCGTGAAGACACCCCCGAGGTGCGCGGCCTGATCCGGGCCGTCCGCCACCTCGTGGAGGTCGAGGAGGTCCAGTCATGACCGCCATCAAGATCCACCACCTGCGTCCGGCTCCGGGCGCCAAGCGCGACAAGATCCGCGTGGGCCGTGGTGAAGGTTCCAAGGGCAAGACGGCCGGTCGCGGCACCAAGGGCACCAAGGCCCGCAAGAACGTGCCCGCCGGCTTCGAGGGTGGGCAGATGCCCATCCACATGCGGCTGCCGAAGCTGCGTGGCTTCAAGAACCGCTTCCGCACCGAGTACCAGCCGGTGAACGTGGGCGACATCGCCCGCGTCTTCCCGGACGGTGGCACGGTGGGCGTCGAGGAGCTCGTCGCGGCGGGTCTCGTCCGCAAGGGCAGCCTCGTGAAGGTTCTCGGCAACGGTGACCTCAACGGCGTGAAGCTGGACGTCACCGCGGACGGTTTCTCCGGCTCTGCCAAGGAGAAGCTCGAAGCCGCCGGTGGCACCGCCACCACCAACTGAGGCGACTGAGGCAACTCGGTACCGACGTACGACTCGGGCCCACCCAGCGAACAGCCGGGTGGGCCCGAGTCGTTTTCCGCGTTCGTCCACAGTGCCGGTTCACCGCCACCCGACGGCTGGCTCCGTGAGTTCGCTCGTAGCGCAATCCGTTGCCTCGCAACGAAGCAACCCTCGTGGTAGCCGCGCGTCCTTCGTGTAGCGACCACCGGGAACCTACCGACGACCGCGGCCGAACAGGTGATCATTTCGCCTGCGAACGGTCCAACCTGCGGCGTCGGCTCAGGGCTTCGAGGGCAGGCCGAGCCGGAAAACGCACACGCGCTGCGGGCGCGCCCCAGGAAGCTGTTAGAGTCGGCCACACGCTTCGGGACCAGTGTGCCCTGAGGCGTTCCTGGCTTGCCTGCCAGTGAGCTGTGTTCCCGCCGGACTCGTGCCGGCCAAGCCGATCGTCGGTAGGACAGCCGACGACGCCGAGGAGGTCCCCCGCGTGCTCAGCGCCTTCCGCTCGGCTCTCGCGACGCCGGATCTACGCAAGAAGATCCTGTTCACGCTAGCCATCGTCGCGGTCTACCGGATCGGTGCCGCCATCCCGGCCCCGGGGATCTCGTTCTCCGCAGTGCAGGCCTGTAGCTCTCAGGCCGACCAGCAGGGCGTCTACCAGCTGCTGAACCTGTTCAGCGGTGGTGCGCTGCTCCAGCTGTCGCTGTTCTCGACCGGCATCATGCCGTACATCACGGCCAGCATCATCATCCAGCTGCTCACCGTGGTGATCCCGCGGTTCGAGGAGCTGAAGAAGGAAGGCCAGGCCGGCCAGAACAAGCTCACGCAGTACACCCGGTACCTCACGATCGCCCTGGCGATCCTGCAGGCCACCGGCGTCGTGGCGCTGGCCGACCGCGGCACCCTGTTCCAGGGCTGCCAGCAGCAGATCATCCCGGACAACAGCGTCTACTCGCTGGCCCTGATCGTCTGCACGATGACTGCCGGCACGGCCGTGATGATGTGGCTGGGCGAGCTCATCACCGAGCGCGGCGTCGGCAACGGCATGTCCGTCCTGATCTTCCTGAACATCGCGGCCCGCATCCCCACCGAGGGCGCCAACATCATGAGCAACGGCGGCGCGGTCGCCCTGGTCATGATCTGCGTGTTCGGCTTGGTGATCATCGCGAGCGTCATCTTCGTGGAGCAGGGCCAGCGCCGGATCCCGGTGCAGTACGCCAAGCGCATGATCGGGCGCCGGATGTACGGCGGCACGTCCACGTACCTGCCGATCAAGGTCAACCAGGCCGGTGTCATCCCGGTCATCTTCGCGTCGTCGCTGCTGTACCTGCCGCAGCTGCTCAGCCAGCTCATCGGCGACCCGAACAGCAACTCCGGCTGGCAGGCCTTCATCCAGAACTACCTGGTCAACCAGAGCAGCTGGGTGCACATCCTGCTGTACTTCGCGTTGATCATCTTCTTCACGTACTTCTACATCACGATCACGTTCAACGTCGACGAGCGTGCGGACGAGATGAAGAAGTTCGGTGGCTTCATCCCGGGTATCCGCCCGGGCCGCCCCACCGCCGAATACCTGAGCTACGTCCTCGGCCGCATCACGCTGCCGGGCTCGCTGTACCTGGGCATCATCGCGATCCTCCCGAACTTCTTCCTGTCCCTCACCGGTAGCGGGAACAACCAGAACTTCCCGTTCGGTGGCACGGCTGTGCTGATCATGGTGGGTGTCGGCCTCGACACCGTGAAGCAGATCGAAAGCCAGCTGATGCAGCGCAACTACGAAGGGTTCTTGAAGTGACGCGGTTGGTTCTCGTCGGCCCGCCAGGTGCGGGCAAAGGCACGCAGGCAGTCGCCCTGTCCGAGCAGTTGCGGGTTCCGCACATCTCGACCGGTGACCTGTTCCGCGCCCACGTCGGTCAGGAGACGCCGCTCGGCCAGGAGGCCAAGCGCTACCTCGACTCGGGTGAGCTCGTCCCCGACTCGGTGACCAACGAGATGGTGCGCGAGCGGCTTGCCGAGCCCGACGCGAAGGCCGGCTTCCTGCTCGACGGTTTCCCCCGCAACACGAAGCAGGCCGAGGTCCTCGGCGAGATGCTGAAGGAAGCCGACTGCGCCCTCGAGGCCGTCATTCAGCTGCAGGTGCCGGAGGACGTGGTCGTGTCCCGGCTGATGGCCCGCGGCCGCGCCGACGACACCGAAGAGGTCATCCGCCGCCGTCAGCAGATCTACTGGTCCGAGACGGCTCCGCTGCTCGAGTACTACGGTGAGATCCTGGTCGCGGTCGACGGTGTCGGCGACGTGCAGGAGATCTCGGACCGCGTGCTGGAAGCGCTGCGCGACCGCACGTGAATCTCGGAGGGTTGCGTGTTCTGCAAGTGCTCCGCCGTGGGCGCATGATCGAGGTCAAGACGCCGGGCGAACTGCAGGCGATGCGGGCGGCCGGGCTGGTCGTCGCGAGGACCCTGGCCGCCGTGCGGGAGCGCGCGCAGGCCGGGGTCAGCACCGCCGAGCTCGACGAGCTGGCCGAGCAGACGATTCGCGATGCCGGGGCTGTGCCGTCCTTCAAGGGCTACCACGGCTTCCCGGCGTCGATCTGCGCGTCGGTCAACGAGCAGATCGTGCACGGGATCCCGTCGAGCCGGCAGGTGCTGGCCGACGGTGACCTGATCTCGGTCGACTGCGGCGCCATCCTCGACGGCTGGCACGGCGACTCCGCCGTCACGCTCGCCATCGGCACCGTGAGCGAGAAGGACCTCGCGCTGTCCGCCGCCACGGAGAAGGCCATGTGGGCCGGCATCGAGGCGGTGCACGCGGGTGGGCGGCTCACCGACATCTCGTTCGCGGTGCAGACCGCGGCCGAGAAGGCGGGCCGCGACAACGGCGTCGAGTACGGGATGATCCTCGAGTACGGCGGCCACGGCATCGGCCGCCAGATGCACATGGACCCCTTCCTGCCGAACGTCGGCAAGCCCGGCAAGGGCCCGCGGCTCAAGGTCGGCATGGCGCTCGCGATCGAGCCCATGCTGACCGGTGGCGGCGGCGAGACGGTGGAGCTGGAAGACGGCTGGACCGTGGTCACGGCCGACGGCTCGCGCGCATCGCACTGGGAGCACACCGTGGCCATCACGGAAGACGGTCCCTGGGTGCTCACGGCGCCCGAGCAGGACTGACCGCCCCACAAAAGTTCACCTGACCAGGCGATTCTCGCAGGTCGGCTCGGTTTCAGGCATACTGGACCCCTGGCGCCCGGTCGCCGGCTTGTAGCACAGTTACCCCCCGTTTGGGGGTCGCGACACGAGTTGCGTACACTGTCAAGTCGGCGTACTCATCGCGCCGGTTCCAGCGCGCTCGTGAACTCTCGCGAACACCGGAGTCGGGGTGGAGTGTGCCGGAGCAGCACCCCAGTAAGCAAGGACTCGAGCTCATTACGGATCACGCTGTGTGCATCAAGCGTGCATTCAGGGATTGCGGAGGACATGGCTAAGAAAGACGGGGCCATCGAGGTCGAAGGCCGCGTGGTCGAGCCGCTCCCCAACGCGATGTTCCGCGTCGAGTTGGAGAACGGCCACAAAGTTCTTGCCCACATCAGCGGCAAGATGCGGCAGCACTACATCCGCATCCTGCCCGAGGACCGGGTCGTCGTGGAGCTCTCGCCCTACGACTTGTCTCGTGGTCGCATCGTCTACCGCTACAAGTGATCACGAAGAGCTGAGAAGAAGCAGGAGAGTCGACAGACGTGAAGGTCCAGCCGAGCGTCAAGAAGATCTGCGACAAGTGCAAGGTGATCCGCCGTCACGGCCGGATCATGGTGATCTGCGAGAACCTGCGTCACAAGCAGCGTCAGGGCTGAGCACCGCACTCCAGCAGAGCGGATTGACGGCTACACACCCTCCCCGCACCTGCCGGGCCGCGTGAGCGGTCCGGTACACCCCCGGACTTCAGGCCGGGGCCGGGACACCCGCAGCGCAAGCCGCGGGCACGACAGGCGAGTCGGTTCCGGAACCGGACGGGGAGCAGACCTGAAGACGAAATCGAAGAAGGAGCTACAGCGCCCATGGCACGACTCGCTGGCGTAGACCTCCCCCGCGAAAAGCGGTTGGAGATCGCGCTGACCTACATCTACGGCATCGGCCGTACCCGCTCGAAGCAGATGATCGCTGCTGCCGAGCTCAACGCGGACACCCGCGTGAAGGACCTCAGCGATGAGGACCTCATCAAGCTTCGTGACTACATCGACGAGAACTTCAAGGTCGAGGGTGACCTGCGTCGCGAGGTGAACGCCGACATCCGTCGCAAGATCGAGATCGGCACCTACCAGGGCCTGCGCTGGCGTCGTGGTCTGCCCGTCCGCGGTCAGCGGACCAAGACCAACGCCCGCACCCGCAAGGGTCCGAAGAAGACGGTCGCCGGCAAGAAGAAGGCTGGCAAGAAGTGAGCCTCAAGGGCAAGAAGGTCGTGCAGATGGGCGGCGGGAACCGCCGCGGTGCGGCTTGTGTCTCGCCCAAGGCGCTCTACGCCCGCCCGATGGCGCTGCGGAACCTGTACACCGATGCCGGGTCGATCATCCGGCGCGGTCAGCAGGAAGCGGCTGCCGAACACCTTCAGAACGCGCGCTAACAGGAGAACCCTCAGAACATGCCACCGAAGTCTCGTACTGCGGCTGGGGCCAAGAAGGTCCGCCGCAAGGAAAAGAAGAACGTTGCGCACGGTCACGCGCACATCAAGAGCACCTTCAACAACACCATCGTCTCGATCACGGACCCCACGGGTGCTGTGATCGCGTGGGCGTCGAGTGGTCACGTGGGCTTCAAGGGCTCGCGCAAGTCCACCCCGTTCGCCGCGCAGATGGCCGCCGAGAACGCCGCCCGCAAGGCCGCCGAGCACGGCATGAAGAAGGTCGACGTCTTCGTGAAGGGCCCGGGTTCGGGCCGCGAGACGGCGATCCGCTCGCTGCAGGCCGCCGGTCTCGAGGTCGGCACCATCCAGGACGTGACCCCGCAGCCTCACAACGGCTGCCGCCCGCCCAAGCGGCGCCGGGTCTGAGGAACGGGGAGGAGTAAGAAGAAATGGCTCGTTACACCGGCCCCGCGACGCGTATTTCGCGTCGCCTCAAGGTTGACCTCATCGGCGGCGACCAGGCTTTCGAGCGTCGCCCCTACCCGCCGGGCCAGCACGGCCGCGGGCGCATCAAGGAGTCCGAGTACCTCCTGCAGTCGCAGGAGAAGCAGAAGGCTCGCTACACCTACGGCGTTCTCGAGCGCCAGTTCGTCCGGTACTACAAGGAAGCCGTGCGGCGTCCGGGCAAGACCGGTGAGAACCTGCTCCAGATCCTGGAGTCCCGGCTCGACAACGTGATCTACCGCGCCGGCATCGCCCGCACGCGCCGCCAGGCGCGCCAGCTGGTGAGCCACGGCCACTTCCTGGTCAACGGAGTCAAGGTCAACGTCCCGTCGTTCCAGGTCTCCAAGTGGGACATCATCGACGTGCGGCCGAAGTCGTTCTCGATGCTGCCCTTCGTGGTGGCGAAGGAGTCCTTCGGCGAGCGCCCCATCCCGGCGTGGCTGCAGGTCGTCCCGTCCAACCTCCGCGTGCTGGTCCACCAGCTGCCGGAGCGTGCGCAGATCGACGTTCCGGTTCAGGAACAGCTGATCGTCGAGCTCTACTCGAAGTAGTCCGGCCCCGGTCGGACAGGGCGGCGGCGCCCCGAGTGCGCCGCCGCCGCGCCATCCCTTCGACGTCATATGGCGGGCGTCGTCTGGAAAGGAATTAGGAAGAATGCTGATTTCCCAGCGGCCGGCTCTCGGCGAAGAGACGGTCAACGAGACCCGCTCCCGGTTCACCATCGAACCGCTGGAGCCCGGCTTCGGCTACACGCTCGGCAACTCGCTGCGGCGCACGCTGCTGTCGTCCATTCCGGGCGCGGCCGTGACGAGCATCCGCATCGACGGCGTGCTGCACGAATTCACCACCGTTCCCGGGGTGAAGGAAGACGTCACCGACATCATCCTGAACCTCAAGGAGCTCGTGGTCTCCTCGGAAGAGGACGAGCCGGTCACCATGTACCTGCGCAAGCAGGGCCCCGGTGAGGTCACGGCTGCCGACATCGTGCCTCCGGCCGGCGTCACCGTGCACAACCCGGACCTCCACATCGCGGCGCTGAACGGCAAGGGCAAGCTCGAGATCGAGCTCGTCGTCGAGCGTGGCCGCGGTTACGTCCCGGCTCTGCAGAACAAGCAGGCCGGCGCCGAGATCGGCCGGATCCCGGTCGACTCGATCTACTCGCCGGTGCTGAAGGTGACGTACAAGGTCGAGGCCACCCGTGTCGAGCAGCGCACCGACTTCGACAAGCTGATCCTGGACGTCGAGACCAAGCCGTCGATCACGCCGCGGGACGCGGTCGCGTCGGCGGGCAAGACGCTGGTGGAGCTGTTCGGTCTCGCGCGCGAGCTGAACGTCGACGCCGAGGGCATCGAGATCGGCCCGTCGCCGCAGGAGGCGGACACCATCGCCGCCTACGCGATGCCGATCGAGGACCTGGACCTCACCGTCCGGTCGTACAACTGCCTCAAGCGCGAAGGCATCCACACGGTGGGCGAGCTCGTCTCGCGCAGCGAGGCGGACCTGCTCGACATCCGCAACTTCGGTGCGAAGTCGATCGACGAGGTCAAGCTGAAGCTGGTCGGTCTCGGCCTGGCCCTCAAGGACAGCCCGCCCGGGTTCGACCCGACCGCGGCCGCGTCCAGCTACGACGGTGAGGGCTGGTCGGGAAGCGTCGCCGGCATCGGCGGCGGGATTTCGGACGACGGCCACGACGATGGCCAGGACTACGCAGAGACGGAACAGCTGTAAGGCCGCGTAGGCCTGGAGCTGTGCAGCTGAACTAGGAGAATCGATGCCCACCCCCACGAAGGGCGCCCGTCTCGGCGGGTCGTCTGCGCACGAGCGCCTGATCCTGGCCAACCTGGCCAGCCAGCTGTTCGAGCACGGCAAGATCACGACGACCGAGGCGAAGGCCCGCCGGGTGCGCCCGCTGGCCGAGAAGCTGATCACCAAGGCGAAGCGGGGCGACCTGCACAACCGCCGTCAGGTGCAGAAGGTCGTGCGCGACAAGGACGTGCTGCACAAGCTGTTCGCCGAGATCGGTCCGCACTTCGCGGAGCGCGCCGGCGGTTACACCCGCATCACCAAGACGATGCCGCGCAAGGGCGACAACGCCGCCATGGCCGTCATCGAACTGGTCGCGGAGAAGACCGTGACGTCGGAAGCCGAGCGGGCTCGCAAGACGAAGTTCGCGAAGGACGAGAAGCCGGCTGAGACCGCCGTGGTCGAGGAGACCACGTCGGAGGAAGCCGTCGCCGAGGCTCCGGCCGAGGAGACCACCGAGGCCGCCACTGAAGAGACCGCCACGGAGGCCGCCGCGTCCGACTCGGACGAGGCCGCCGCCGACGACGCGGACGCCAAGAAGGACTGAGTCCTGACGGCACAGTCGACACCGGACGAGCCCGCCACTCCCCTCGGGGAGGGCGGGCTCGTTCGTCTGCGCTTGGACGTTTCCTACGACGGCACGGACTTCTCGGGCTGGGCGCGCCAGCCCGGCCGGCGCACGGTGCAGGCCGAGCTGGAAGCGGCCCTGCAGCGCCAGCCGCCGGGGGCCGCGGTGCCCAAGTCGGTGGTCGTCGCGGGCCGCACCGACGCCGGGGTGCACGCGACCGGTCAGGTCGTGCACGTCGACGTCGTGCCGCTCGAACCCGGCGCTCCCGGCCGCGTTCCGGTTGACGCGTCAGGCATTCCGGACCTCACGCGCATGACGGGCCGCTGGAACAAGCTGATGCCCGCCGACGTGCGCGTGCTGCGCGCCAGCGTGGCCCCGGAGGGGTTCGACGCCCGCTTCTCCGCGATCCGCCGCCACTACCGCTACCGGGTCTCCGACGCGCCCTGGGGTGTCGATCCGCTGCGCCGCAACGACACCCTGGCCTGGGGCCGGCCACTGTCGGTCGACGCGATGAACGAGGCCGCCGAGGCGTTGCTGGGGCTGCAGGACTTCGCCGCGTACTGCAAGCAGCGCGAGGGCGGCACCACGATCCGCGAGCTGCAACAGCTGGTCTGGACGCGGCTCGACGAGCACCTGCTGGAAGTTCGCGTCTCGGCCGACGCCTTCTGCCACTCGATGGTCCGCAGCCTCGTCGGCGTGCTCCTGATGGTGGGCGACGGCCGACGCCCCCGGTCGTGGCCCGCGGAGGTCCTCGCCAGCGGCGCGCGTGACAGCGCGGTGGCCCCGGCCCACGGCCTCACGCTGACCGCCGTGGACTACCCGCCCGACGCGGAACTCGCCGCGCGGGCGGAGCAGACGCGCAACGTCCGCTCGGCGGAGGACCTGTAGCTTCTGTCCCCGTGACAGAGCACCAGGAGGAGACCAGGGCGGCCTACGACGGGGTCGTCGACCTGTACACCTCGCGCTTCGCCGACCCGCTGCTCACGGAACCGCTGTTCACCCGCACCATGGCGACCGCCTTCGCCGAGCTGGTGCGGGGAACCGGGAACCTGCGCACCGCCGACGTCGGCTGCGGCCCCGGGTACATCACGGCTTTCCTTGCCGCACAAGGACTCGACGCCTTCGGGCTCGACCTTTCGCCCGCCATGATCGAGTACGCCCGCAAGACGTTTCCTGCTCAGCGTTTCGACGTGGCGCGCACCGAAGCCCTGCCGATCGAAGACGGCGTCCTCGGCGGCGTCATGGCTCACTTCTCGCTCATCCACACCCCGCCGTCGGAAGTGCCCGCGCTGGTCGCCGAGCTCACGCGCGTACTGGCCCCTGGCGGCCTCTCTCTGGTCTCTTTCTTCGCCACCGAGGGTCCTGCCCCGGTTCGGTTCGACCACCGGGTCACGCCCGCGTACAGCTGGCCGGTGGACCAGTTCGCTCAGCTGCTCAGCGAGGCGGGACTGGAACCGGTCGCCCGCCTCGTGCACGACCCGCGCTCCGAACGCGGCTTCCTCGACGCGCACCTGCTGTTCCGGCGGCCGTAGCGCGGCGTCAGCGGCCGCCTTGATAGCGGCCCGGGCTGCTGCCCATGACGTTCGTGAACGCCGCGATGAAGCCACTCGGGTTGGCCCACCCGCAGGCGTGCGCGGTTCGTCTGACGTCGTGGCCGTCGGCGAGCAGCACGAGAGCGTGGTGGATGCGCAGCTGCGTGCGCCACTGGTGGAAGGTCATGCCGAGCTCGCCGCGCATCAGCCGGCGCCGAGGTCTTCCCGAGCGCGGCCATCGAGGTGTTGTCGCCCGGGTTCTCGGCCAGGATTCGCGCGAGGGCCCGCAAACGGTCGTCGCGCGGCTCCGGCAGGTGCAGCGGTTGCTCCTGGACCTCCCTGAGCTCGTCGACGAGAACCCGCAGGAGGCGAGTGCGGGCCACGCCCGCGCGGTGGTGATCGGGCGGCCCGGTGAGGGCGAGCAGGACCTCGCGCGCGAGGCCGGTGGCCAGGAACACCGCGGGCCGGTCCGGGATGTGCGAAGCCAAGGATGCGGGGAGGAACACGATCCGCATGTCCCCACGCCGACGACGTCGTTCGCGTCCTGGAGCGCGCTCGGATCACCGACGCGACGCTGGCCGGCCACAGCTACGGCGGAATGGTGATCTCCGCCGCGGCCGACCGCGCGGGCGGCCGGGTCTCCCGGATGGTCCACCTCGACGCCTACGCGCCGTGCGACGGCGAGTCGTGCTGGTCGCTGACCACCGAGGAGTACCGGCAGTCCTTCGTGACCGGTGCGACGGGCACGGGCTTCGCCGTCGAGCCGCCGTGTCGCGCCCCGCACGGCGGTGATCCCCGCCGCCGTCCCCACCCGCTGGCCTCGCTCGTGCAGAGGATCCGGCTCACGGGCGTCGTCGATGGGTGCCGCGGCGTGAGTCGTCTACTGCTCCGGCTGGGCGGAGCGCACCCCGTTCGCCGGACTTCACGCCCGGCTGCAAGCGGATCCGGGCTGGCGCGTGCACGACCTCCCGCCCGCGCACAACGCGATGCGGGAGGACCCGGAGGCCGTCGCCGAGCTGCTGATCCGGCCCTGACCACGGTGTCCTGAATGGACTGAAGGCCTCCTCGAACGCGTCGAGGAGGCCTTCGGCACAAGCGAAACCGCTCAGTCACCCCGGCGGACGGGGCCGAGCAGCTGCTGTTCCTTCTGCGTCGTCACCAGGCGCAGCGGCCGCCACAGGTTGCGGCCCAGCGCCACGACCTGGTCGTCCTTGAGCGTGGTGAGCTGGCGCATCATCTGCGGCGGCAGGCGCCAGATGCGGGCCGCCAGCTCGGCCTGGCCGGCGGGCAGGCGCTGCATCAGCACGAGATCCGCGGCGTTGGCCGTCGCGCCGGCCTGCGGGTGCAGGTAGGGCAGCACGTACACCGTCGTCTGCCAGGGCGAACGCGGCGGGAAGAGGTCCTGCGGCGTCGGGCCGCCGTCGGTGACCACGAGCAGCGGGGCGTCTTCCGACGGCCGCGGCAGCTCGACCGGCGACAGGCGCCGGATCTGCACCAGCGGCGACGGCCGTCCGTCACGGTTCCCGGCGGCCTGGGACAGCACCTGCCAGGCCGCGGGCCGCCCGGTGGCCACGACCACCCAGGCACCCACCGCCATCGCGCGCAGCGCCACCTGCCGGGCGAGGTACAGCCCGCCGACGAGCACGATGCGGGTGGGCGCCGAGCGCAGCGCGGAGATCGTGAGCGGTTCGCCCTTCAGGCCCGAACCGAGGACGATGCCACCGCGGTCGCCCGAGGGGCTGATCGCGTCGAGCATCGCCGGGTCGACGGTGAACTCCGGGGCGACGCCGGGGTTCTGCCCGGCGTCGCGCAGGCGCGTGCTCACGCCGTACCTCCGATCGGCAGGGTGGCGGCGAACGCGGAGATCTGCAGGCCCCGCAACGGCGTCAGGTCGACGTCGAGCCGCTCCGAAATGGACTTCAGCCGCTGGTCGGCCGCTTCGAGCTCACGCGGGTTGCGGGCGCTCACGCGCACCACGCCCCGCAGCCCGATGCGGCCCTCGTCCGCGGCGGGGGAGATCGACATGGCGACCGTGGCCGACAGCGCGCGCACGCTCGTGAGCGCGTCGAGGCTGCCGCTGATCTTGCCCTTGGGCCAGCTCGTGATGGCGTAGCTGGAGTGCCCGATGCCGGCCGCCGTGACGCCCGACCAGCTCTCCTGCAGCGTGACCTTCGCCGACGAACCCGCCACGGCGGTGAGCTCGGCGGCGGAGATGCTGGCGCGCAGCAGCTCGTCCGGGTCGAGCGGCCGCGTCGGCACGCCCTGGGACTCCAGCGCGTTGCGCACGCGCGACAGCGCGCCGATCAGCGCGCGGTGGGCGCCGACGACTCCGCCCCCGCGTTCGCGGATCGCTTCCGGGCAGCGGCGCGGGTCGAGGCGGATCGCGATCCACGTGGTGCGCCGGGCGGCCGCGGGCAGCGGACCGAGCACCTCCAGGTAGGAGCTCAGTGCCGGCGAATCCGACGGCAGGGCCGCGGAACCGGGGTAGCTGTGCCAGATCATCTGGATGGAGTCGAGCACCACACCGCGGTCTTCGAGGCACGGCGCGAGCGCCGACAGCGGCAGGCTCGGTGCGCCACCGGCCTGGGTGATCAGCGCGGGCGTCGGCTCCACGAGGAGCACCGCCGTCCACGTGCCGTCGTTCCAGGCGAGGCCGACCTGCTGGCGCTCGTGGTCGACACCGTGCGCCACCACGAGGTCCGGCACGGCCAGGCGCAGCAGGTTCACGCGCGCGTCGTCCGGACCCGTCACCGTGGTGTTCTCCGCGGCCAGCTCTTCGAGGCTGCTGGGCGGCGGCGGGGTCGCGACGCGGTCGTGCGAGCGGAAGCGGTAGCGCAGGGTGAGGCCGAGCCACTGGGTGAACCAGCGCCCGCCCCAGCGCAGGAACGCGAAGATGAGGAAGACGGCCGCGACGCCGATCGCGATGTACTTCAGCTGGTCGGTGTTGATGGCGAGCAGCACGAGTCCGATCGCGACACCCACCTCGAGCAGCACGAGGTTCGCCACGGGCAGCGGGCCGAGGTTGATGCCGCCGGACCGTCGGCGCGAAGGCGGGGCCATGCGGGTCGCGGTCGAGGTGCCGCCCTGGGGTGAGCCACCGGAACCGGGGCCCTCAGGACCGGGACCGCCGGAGCCGCCACCGGGTCCCCCCGGACCACCGGGCCCACCGGGCCCACCGGGCCCACCGGGTCCGCCCGGCCCACCGGGTCCGCCCGGACCGCCGCCACGAGGACCGGGTCCGCCGGGCCCTCCCGGTCCACCGGGCCCACCGGGGCCACCGGGGCCGCGCGGGATTCCGCCGGGGCCGCCAGGACCGCCCGGCACGCCACCCGGTCCGCCCGGTCCGCCTGCTCTGCCCGGCCGCTGCGGCGGGCCCGGAGGACGTCCTCCGGGTGGCGGTGGCCCGGGGGGCCCTGGCGGACGTGGAGGCGTGGTGACGGACATCCGCGCGTTCTCTTCCCCTCGTGAGTGCTACGTTCCCGGAAAGCCGGTCCCGAGGTGTCCGACCCTAGCTTGAGTTGGTAGAAACCCCACACCAGACGGTCCCCGTACGGCTATCCTGCGGAACCGTACCGCGACGGGGAGGACTGTAGGTCGAGAATGCCATCAACACCCACGACTAAGAGTCAGGTTCAGGCCTACAAGTTCGTCATGCGCCGGATGCAGTCGGCGCTCGTCCGCCGCGACGCGGTGATGCTCCACGACCCCATGCGCACGCACGCGCGGGCGACCACCGTAGGGGTGATCCTCGGTGTGCTCGGAGCGGTGGTCTTCGTGCTGATCGCCCTGCTCAGCCCGGCTCCGGCGGTACCCGCGTCGGGTGGCATCGTGATCGGTGAGCAATCGGGCACCGTTTACGTCGTCACGGGCAATCCGCAGAAACTGATTCCGACGTTCAACCTCGCTTCCGCGCGCCTGATCCTGCTCGCGCAGTCGCAGCAGTCGACCCAAGGCGCGGGACAGCCCCCGGCGAATGGCGCGCCGGCCGCGGCCGTGAATCCGACCGTGGTCTCCGATGAACAGCTCAAGAACATTCCGCGGGAGAAGCTGACCGGCATTCCCGATGGGCCACAACTTCTGCCCGATGGCGCCCAGCGCATTTCCCCCAACTGGGCGGTGTGCGACCAGGTGGCGCTCGACCCGCGGCTGCCACAGCCCGACAGTGTGAACCGCACCGACACCACCGTGGTCGGTGGCGTCGCGAACGTGGGCACCGAGCTCGACAAGACCCAGGCGCTGCTCGGCCGCGCGGACGACGGCAGGACCTACCTGATCTACCGCCTCCAGGCCACGCAGGCGCGGCCCGACGCGAACACCGTGCGCGCCGAAGTCGACCTCGGCGACAACGACCCGGTGCGGGCGGCGCTGCAGCTGCCGGCCAAGGCGCGCAAGGTTTCCCAGGCGTTCCTCAACGCGATCCCCGACGTCGGCCGGCTGGTTCCGCCGGTCGTCGACGGCGCCGGTGAGACCCCGCAGCAGGACTTCGACGGCCTCACCGTCGGCGACGTGTTCTCCACGAGCCCGTCCGGGGCTCCGACGGACTTCTGGCTGATCACCCGCAACGGCATCCAGAAGGTGTCGTCCGCGGTCGCCGACATCGTCCGGACGGCGAAGAACGGCGGCGGGTCCCGGATCACCAACCTCGGCCTGGAGAAGATCAACAACGTCCCGCGGCTGCAGTCCACCGACCCCGGGTTCGTGAAGGTCGACAACTACCCCGAGCAGACGCCGACGGTGCTCGACGCCGCCCAGGGCTCGCCGGTGGCGTGCCTCGGCTGGTCCTTCGACCTCAACAAGAAGCAGGCGCACACCTCGGTGTACGTGAGCAAGGGCCTGCCGGCCGAGACGACGAACGCCGACGGTTCGAGCAAGGTCCAGAGCATCAGCAACACCGGCCCGAACGGCCTGCCGATCACCGGGTTCTACATGCCGCCGGGCTTCGGCGCCGTGGTGCAGTCGGCCACGGAGTCGCCCGCGACGTTCTTCAAGGGCTCGATCCAGCTGATCAGCGACCGCGGTCTCCGGTACGGCGTGCCGGACCAGGCGACGGCGGCCGCACTCGGCCTGACCGACGCGCTGCCGGCACCGGAGTCGATCATCGGCCTGCTGCCCACGGGGTCGTCGCTGAACACGCAGAACGTGATGAAGCAGTTCGACTCCGTGCCGATCGACCCGAACGCTGGCTCGTTCCAGGCACCCGCCCAGCAGGCGGGACAGCAGGCGGGCCAGCAAGCCGGCCAGCCGGCCGGGAACTGAGGCGGATCCCCGGCCGTCTCACACTCGAGCACAGTCGGGTGAGTGGAGGGATCTCGTGGCGGCGGGGAACAACGCGCTGAACATCGACGGGGAAGCCGTCGGCGGCTACGCGGCCAAGGTCGCGCTGGCCGCCGGCGAGCTGGACACGGCGGCGGCCGGCGTCGGGGCGGGAGCGACCAGGCCCCAGGCGTACGGAGAGCTCGGCGGCCGGCTCGGTCTCGACCAGTCCTACGCGCGGGCGTCCGGGGCGCTGCGGCAGCAGTTGCAGGCGGGCGCGACGGCCCTGCGCTCGGCCGCGGCGGCGCTGGATCAGCTCACCGCGGGTCACACGCAGCGCGACGCCGACGCGGCCGAGCAGATCAAGCGCGCGGGAGGCCTGTCGTGACCGAACCGTCCCTGACGTTCGTGTCCGAGCTCGCGGGTGAGCTGGGCGTGACCGACCCCGTGACGACGTACTACCGCCCGCTCGTGGGCCAGTGGGCCGAGCTGGACGCGGAGGCGCAACGCCTTCGCACCGCGGCGAAGACGGCGGGCGGTGTGTCCGCCGACCTGGCCGACGAACTGGGCCGCCTCGACGCCGCGTGGTCCGGTGAGGACGCCGATGCGTTCGTCACCTACCTGGGTGAAATCCGGTCCGCGAGCGAAGGCGTGGAAGACGCGCTCGACGAGCTGGCGGGCGCGCTGGAAGAACTGGCCGGATCACTGCGCAAGATCGTCGGCGACGCCACCGACGTGCTCGTGGACTCGGCCGATCTCCTGTCGGAGTCGGCGATGCTGCCGGTCGGGGGCGTCAGCCGCTCGCGCACGCAGCTGCGGGAGACCGAGCAGTCGGTGAAGTCGTTGTACGACGCGGCCGAAGACGTGCTCCAGCACTTCGCGCAGCTGTGCAACGGCGTCGGCGCGCCGGCGGGGGAGCAGCAGAGCATCGCGGTGCGCCGGCGCTACCCGCAGGAGCAGTTCAGGCTGCACGACGGCGGTCCGGTTTCGGCGTCCACACCGGACTCGTCCACACCGGACTCGGCGACGCACCCCGGGCACGAGACCGCGGACCAACCCGGGTTGGCTGCCACGGCTGAGCACTCGACGGCACAGCCCGGGACCGATGGCACGACCACCTCGTCGGCCGACGACTCCGTCACCGCGTCCGCGGCCGAGGATCCCCGCCCCGGCAAGGAATCCGGCGCCGACCCGCGCCTCGCCCAAGGCCAGGCGGGCGTGCCGCCGATCGCGCCGGAAGCCCTCGCCCCGGCGCCCGAGCCGGCTAGCCAGGCCCAGTCCGGCGGCATGTCGATGATGCCGATGATGGGCATGGGCGGCATGGGGATGGGCGGCGGTGGCATGGGTGGCGGTGGCACGCGCCAGGCCCGCAAGGGCACCCCGGCGAAGCCGTCCGAGCTCGTCGGCGATCCCGAGCCGGTCACGCCACCGGTGATCGGTGAGGACCCCCAGAAGCCCGGGAAGGCCGGGAAACCTCCGAAATGACCGGAAGGGGCCGCCCATCGCTTTCCGCGGTGTACGGCCCCTTCGACGTCTTCGCCGGGGTGGTGCTCAGCTCGACGGGCCGGCTGCCCGGTTGCGCCGGATCGTGTGCATCACGAACAGCGTGATCAGCAGGGCGACGACACCGCCGCCGGTGCCGGCCAGCGCCACGATCATCGGCGTCGAGCTCATCGAGTCGGCCGGCGGCAGTTTCGCCTGCTGCACCACAGGCCTCGGCGTCGCGAGCACGCCGACGTCGTTGGGCAGGTTCGCGGTCAGCGCGGCAACGGGGTCGATCACGCCGTACCCCACGAAGTCGTCGCGTCCACCCGGCGCGGCCGGGTGCTGCGCGGTCGCCTCGATGCGCTGGATCACCTGGCGGGCGTTGAGCTGCGGGTACATCTGGCGCACGAGCGCGGCCACGCCGGCCACGTACGGCGACGCGAAGCTCGTGCCCTGGATCGGTGACTGCTGCGTGCCTTCGATGGTCAGGTTCGCCAGGCCCGTGGAGCCCTCGGCCGGGTCGAGCGACACGATGTCGGTGCCCGGCGCGGCGACGCCGACCCACGGCCCGTGCACGCTGAATGACGCGACGCCGCCGGTTTCGTCGATCGCACCGACCGACAGCACGTCGTCGGCGAACCACGGCGGCGTGACGATCGAGCGCGGCTTGTTCGGGTCGGCCTGGTCGTTCTGCGGGCAGTCGTCCGAGACGTTGCCGGCGGCGGCGACAACCACCACGTTGCGCTCGGCGGCGAAGTGCACCGCGGCTTGCACCTGCTGCTCGCCCTGCTGGATGCTGCCGGTGCCGTCGGCTGGGCGGCAGTGGTCAACGGACATGTTGATGACGCTGGCTTCTTGCCGTTCCGCGATGCCGCGGATGATCTCCGCCAGCGTCTGCAGCGTGCCCGCGGTGCCTTCCTTCTGCAGCTGCCGGGTGTCGCCTTGGTCGTTCTGCTGGGGGTTCGTACCGGATCCGCTGCCGCTTACCTGGCCGCCGCCACCATTGCCGGGCAGCTGGTTGCCGTCCTGACTGCCGTTCTGGTTGCTGGGTGGGGTGCCGGTCCCGCCACCGGGCTGCCCGGTGTCGCCGCCCGTGCTGTTCTTGTCCTCGGCGTAGTTCGAGCTCAGCTGCCGGTAGGACACGATCGTGGCGTCCGGGGCGACACCGATGAACCCGACCTTCGGGTCCTGCGGGTTGCCCGCGATGATGCCGGCGACCTCGGTGCCATGACCATCGCAGTCCTGCAGGCCGGCGGCCTGACCATTATCCGGCGTCGCGACGTACTCACCGCCGCTTTCGACCCGGCCCTCGAACCACGGGTGCGGCGTGACGCCGGTGTCTACCACCGCGACCTTCATACCGCCGCCGACGCTGCCCTTGGCCGCGCGCACGATCTGCTGCGCCTTGTCCAGCTGCAGGTAACTCTGGCCCCACGGGATCGTGTTGATCTGGACGTTGTCGCCGAGGCTGCGCTGCACGCACTGGGTCTTCTTCGTGTAGGTCTTGTCCGGTTTGCGCTCGTCGGGGATCAACGCGCCCAAGTTGACCTGCGGCGGGGTGGCCCACGTCCCGGCGGCGGCGCCGGTGTCCTGCTGCGCCGACGCGGGTGACACGAGGGCGAACGGTGACAGCACCCCGAGCCCCGCCGCGAGCAGGACCACACCCGTGCGGGCGCCGATCCCGAGCCGCCGGACGAGCGGACGTCGTGCGCGCATGTGCTGCCTCACTTGAGGTTGAGGTGGCGAAGCGTCGTGTAGAGGTCCATCACGCCGAGGGCGAGCGGCAGCACGACCGCGATGCAGATCGCCTCGAGGATCTCCACGGTGCGGCGCAGCGGCGGTGAGAAGCGCTGGTTCGGGAAGATCACCCCGACCACGAGCGCACCCGCGGCGACCACGATCAGCGCGCCGAACACGTACAGCACCCGGAACTCGGCGGTGGTGGCGAAGAGCCAGCCGACGAGGATGCCGGCCGCGGACACCATGCCGGTGGTGAGCAGCGCGATGGCCTGCGCGCCGTTGGCGTACGCACGGGCGCGCAGCAGCAGCACGAGCGTGGCGACGACACCGAGGATGATCCCGAAGTAGCCGGGGGCGGTCGCGGCGAGCACGGCGGAGACGGCCGTGGTGGCGCCGCAGCCGATCATCAGGCCGGTCATGTAGTCGTGGGCCACGGCGGTGCGCTGCTCGATGGCCTCGTAATCCGGGAACCCGGAGTCTTCCTTCAGCTCCTCCGCGGTGCTGGGCACGTGGGGCAGCGGGAGCTTCGCGAGCCAGATCGTGGCGCGCGGCAGGAAGGAGATGCAGGCGAGCGACACGGCGACCGCGCCGGCACCGACGCCGGCCGTGGTCGCGCTGGGCACGAGCGTCGCGACGAGGAACGCGATCGCGCCGAACGCGCCGGCCGTGGCCGCGGCGATGAACACGCGGATGCCGGCGCCGATCACGAGGATGCAGACGGCGGCGACGATGAGCACGAGCACCGCGCCCAGCAGCAGGTTCGCGCGCACCGAAAGGCCCGGCACGATGTAGAACCCGCTCACGAACGCGAGCGGCAGGCCGCCGGCCGCCGCGATCAGCACGCCGGTGGCTTCGGCCTGGTAACCCTTCGCCAGCGTGGCGCCGACCGCCACGCAGGCGATCGCGCCGAGACCGCCGGCGATGGCCGCGGCGAGCGCGCTGCCGCCGTAGAGCGAGCCGCTCATGAACAGCGCGAGCGCCGAGAGGAACAGCGCGAGCCCGCCGGCCACGTGACCGAAGCGGCGCGCCGTTTCCTTGGTCCACGGGCGGAAGCTGTCCGGAGTGGACTCCGCGATGGCGTCGACCACGTCGTCGTACAGCGGCGGCGGCGGGTTCTCGTTGCGCTTGCGCAGCTGCAGCAACTCGCCGTCCACGACGCCGAGCGACGCCAGCGTGCGGCTCGGGTCGAGCGGGGCGTCGCCGAGCTTGGCCAGTGCCCAGCCGCCGTGGCGCGCGCCACCGTCGGGTGAGGTCTCCTTGGCCATCTCCAGCAGCATCGGCAGCAGGTCGGCCACCGCGACGTCGGCCGGTAGCGCGACGTCGATCCGGGTGTTCGGCGCGACCACCGTCACCCTGCTGAATACCGTCGTGCCCGTTGCCACTTGATGCCCCCGCTCTGAAGAGTCAGCTCCCGGGGGAACTTATACCGAACCCGGGCGCCGGGATCATCGACTGTCCGAAAATCCTTGGCGAAAGTACACCTCACGGACGTCGGCCGGGCGGCGCGACCAGGTGGGATCCGCCGATTCGGGTCCTCGCTGTCGGTGGTGGGCCGTACACTTCGTGGATCAGAGGAAACGGGGTTCGCGGGCGATGCGCCGGACCCGGCGGTGATCCGCGCGCGACAGCCGACGAGGGGGCAGGCTCGATGCACTTCCGGGCGTTGGCCGGATTTCCCCGGCGACGTTCGATAGGTTGTCACGCGCGCCCGAGTGCGGGAACCGGCCGGCAATCGTCGAGTTGGAATAGAGGGGTCCTTCGATGAGCACGCTTCAGTTCAAGAAGTCGCCACGGCTGGCGGCGCCGCGCCCGCCGGGCGGCGAGGTGCACCTCGAGCCCCCACCCGAAGTACCCCGCACGATCCCGGGCAACATCGTCGCGAAGGCGATTCCGGGCGTCATGATCTTCGCCTCGCTCGGGATGATGGTCTTCATGTTCACGGCGGGTGGGAAGAACCCGACCACAATCATGATGAGCGGCATGATGCTGATGGGCACCGTCGGCATGCTCGCCGGCGGTGGCGGCCGGGGCGGTGGCCAGAAGAAGGCCGAGATGGACGAGGACCGCAAGGACTACCTGCGCTACCTCGGCCAGATGCGCGACCGCGCCCGCGAGGCGATGGTCGACCAGCGCGCCGCGCTCGAATGGGTGCACCCCGACCCGCAGTCGCTGTGGTCGCTGGCGGCCAGCCGCCGCATGTGGGAGCGCCGCCAGAACGATCAGGACTTCCTGCACCTGCGCGTCGGCCGCAGCTCCCACCGCCTCGCCACCCGGCTCGTGCCGCCGCAGACCGGTCCCGTCGACGAACTGGAGCCGATCGCCACCCTCGCGCTGCGCCGGTTCGTGCGCGCGCACTCGATCGTGCCCGACCTGCCCACCCAGATCACCCTGCGCGGGTTCGCCGCGGTGAGCGTGCAGGGCGAGCGGTCGCTCACGCGCGGCCTCACCCGCGCGATGCTCGCCCAGCTGGTCGCCTTCCACAGCCCCGACGACGTGATGATCGCGATCGCCACCGCGGGCCGGGCGAAGCAGGAGTGGGAGTGGGCGAAGTGGCTCCCGCACGTCCAGCACCCCACGATGTCCGACGGCATCGGCCAGCTGCGCATGATGGCCGGTTCGCTGGCGCAGATCGAGCAGTGGCTCGACGAGGAGCTGCGTGACCGGCAGCGGTTCTCCCGCAACGCCACGCCCGCGCCCGACCAGCCGCACGTCGTGATCGTGATCGACGACGCCGAGGTCACCCGCGAAGAGCAGATCATCCTCGAAGAGGGCCTGGTCGGCGTCACGCTGATCGACCTGTCCGACACGCTCGGGAACCTCTCCGCCCGCCGCGGTCTGCGGCTCGTGGCCGAGCCCGACCGCCTCGGCGCGCGCAGCGCCGGCGGCGTCGAGTGGTTCGGCCGGCCGGACACGCTGTCCGTGGTCGAGGTCGAGGCACTCGCCCGCCTGCTGTCGCCGTACCGCGTCGGCGGCGGTGGCGGCACCGAGGCCAGCGACGACGAGCCGTTGCTGTCCAACCCCACGCTGCTGGAGCTGCTCGGCATCCCGGGCGACCCGATGACCTTCGACGTGCAGGGGGCCTGGCGCCCGCGCCCGGTGCGCGACCGCTACCGCGTGCCGTTCGGTGTCGGGGAGTACGGACAGGCCGTCGAGCTGGACATCAAGGAAGCGGCGATGGAGGGCATGGGCCCCCACGGCCTGTGCATCGGGGCGACCGGTTCCGGTAAGTCGGAGTTCCTGCGCACGCTGGTGCTGGGCCTGCTCGCCACGCACTCCAGCACGTCGCTCAACATGATCCTCGTCGACTTCAAGGGTGGTGCGACGTTCCTCGGCCTGGACAAGGCCCCGCACGTCGCCGCCACGATCACCAACCTCGCGGGCGACCTCACGCTGGTCGACCGCATGAAGGACGCCATCGCCGGCGAGGTGTCGCGGCGCCAGGAAGTGCTGGCGAAGGGCAACTACAAGAACGTCTGGGACTACGAGAAGGCCCGTGAGAACGGCGCCGACCTCGACCCGCTGCCCGCGCTGTTCATCTGCATCGACGAGTTCTCCGAGATGCTCACGGCGAAGCCGGACTTCATCGACATCTTCCTCCAGATCGGCCGCGTCGGCCGGTCGCTGCAGATGCACATGCTGCTCGCGTCGCAGCGGCTGGAGGAGGGCAAGCTGCGGGGTCTGGACACCTACCTGTCCTACCGGATCGGTCTGAAGACGTTCTCCGCGGCGGAGTCGCGGGCCGCGATCGGTGTGCCCGACGCGTTCGAGCTGCCGTCGATCCCGGGTTCGGGGTACCTCAAGTACGACACGTCCACGATGGTCCGGTTCAAGGCGTCGTACGTGTCGGGTCCGTACCGGCCCGCGGGCATCAAGGCCGCCGGCCCGGTGTCCACGGTCGTGCGCGCCGACAAGCGGCCGCAGATGTTCGTGCCCGACTACGTCGAGCTGCCGCCCGAGCCGGAACCCGAGCCCGAGCCCGTGGAAGAGGAGGTGGCCAAGCCGAAGGAGTCGGAAGAGGCCACCGAACCGAGCGAGCTCGAGGTGATGGTCGACCGGTTCATCGGCCAGGGCCCGCCCGCGCACGAGGTGTGGCTGCCGCCGTTGGACGAGTCCAACTCGCTCGACACGATGCTGCCGAACCTCAACCCCACCGACGACCGCGGCCTGTCCCCGGTCGGGTTCTTCGGCAACGGCCGTCTGCAGGTGCCGCTGGGCATCGTCGACCGGCCGTTCGAGCAGCGGCGCGACCTGCTGTGGGCCGACTTCTCCGGTGCGGCCGGCCACGCGGTGATCGCCGGTGGTCCGCAGGCCGGCAAGTCGACGATGCTCCGCACGCTGATCATGTCGATGGCGCTCACGCACACGCCCGAGGAGGTGCAGTTCTACGCCCTCGACCTCGGTGGCGGCACGCTCGCGGGTCTGGCCGACCTGCCGCACGTCGGCGGGGTGGCCGTGGCCCGGCGCGAGCCCGACAAGGCCCGCCGGATCGTGGCCGAGCTCACCACGCTCATGACCGAGCGCGAAGGCCGGTTCGGGGCGCTGGGCATCGACTCGATGACCGAGTTCCGCAACCGCAAGCGCCGCGGCGAGATCTCGCCCGACCAGGACCCGTTCGGCGACGCGTTCCTGCTCGTGGACAACTGGCGCGCGATCCGCGACGACTTCGACGAGCTCGAAGCTTCGATCACGCGGCTGGCCCAGCAGGGTCTGTCGTACGGCATCCACGTGGTCATCACGGCCAACCGGTGGGCCGACCTGCGCCCGGCGATCAAGGACATGCTGGGCACGCGGTTCGAGCTGCGCCTCGGTGACCCGACCGAGTCGGACATCGACCGCCGCGTGGCGGTCAACGTGCCGGCGGGGCGGCCCGGGCGCGGCCTGACCCGCGACAAGCTGCACATGCTCACCGGTCTGCCGCGCGTCGACGGGTCGAGCGATGCCGAGTCGGTGGCTGCCGGTGTGGCCGACGCCGTCGCGAAGATCCGTGGCGCCTGGCGCGGCCGCACGGCACCGCAGGTCCGCCTGCTGCCGGAGCTGATCACCTACGACGAGGTCCTGAAGATCGACTCGAAGCGCAACACGAAGCTGGTGCCCTTCGGCGTCAACGAGGACGACCTCGCACCGGTGTACCTCGACTTCGACGCCGAGCCGCACTTCTTCGCCTTCGCTGACGGCGAGTCGGGCAAGACGAACCTGCTGCGCCAGATCGGCCGCGGGATCGCCGAGCGCTACTCGCCGCAGGAGGGTGTGATCCTGCTCGTCGACTACCGGCGCACGATGCTCGGCTTCCTCGAAGGCGACTCGCTGCTCGGGTACGCGGTGTCGGCGAACCAGCTCGAGAGCATGGTCAAGGACGTGCACGGGTCGATGACCCGGCGCCTGCCGGGACCGGACGTCACGCAGGACCAGCTGCGGAACCGGTCGTGGTGGACCGGGCCCGAGCTGTTCATCCTGGTCGACGACTACGACCTGGTGGCCACGCAGACGTCCAACCCGCTCAAGCCGCTGTCCGACTTCCTCGCCCAGGCGAAGGACGTCGGCCTGCACTTGATCATCGTGCGCCGCACCGGTGGTGCCTCCAGGGCGTCCTACGACCCGATCATCGGCAAGCTCAAGGAAATCGCGGCGCCGGGCATGGTCATGAACGGCTCGAAGGACGAGGGTGTGCTGATCGGCAACATCCGGCCCGCCGCGATGCCGCCGGGCCGGGGCGTGATGCTCAGCCGCAAGAACGGCCGGCAGCTCGTGCAGGTGTCGTGGATCCAGCCGGACTGATCCGCGCGGGCGACGGCAGGGGTGTCGGGTGACGGTGCGGGTGGCGGTGGACTTCGGGACCACCAGCACCTGTGTCGTCACTTCCGTCAACGGCCGCGAGCCGCAGGTCGTGGTGATCGACGGCCAGCCGTTGATGTCGTCGGCGGTTTTCGCGGCCGCCGACGGCACCTTGTTCGTGGGCCAGGAGGCCGAGCGGCAGGCGGCCGTCGACCCGTCGCGCTACGAGCCCAACCCGAAGCGGCGCATCGACGAGGGTGAGCTGCTGCTCGGCGACTCCGTGCTCCGGGTGACGGACGTCGTCCACGCCGTGCTGGGCCGCGCGGTGGCCGAGGCCCGCCGCATCGCGGGCGACGCCGAGGTCGACCTGCTCGTGCTCACCCACCCCGCCGACTGGGGCGCCATTCGCACCCGGCTGCTGCGGCAGGCGGCGGGCCGGCTGGCGCGTGAGGTCGCGCTGGTGCCCGAGCCGGTGGCCGCGGCCGTGTACCACGCGGCGACCTTCGCTCCCGTCGCTTCGCCGGACGGGCGCACTGTGGAGTTCAGCGGCCGTCCCGGCGACGCGCTCGCGGTGCTCGACCTCGGTGGCGGCACGGTCGACGTGAGCGTGGTGCAGCGGCTGCCCGACGCCGGGCGTGGCGCCGCCGGCCAGCCTCGGCGCGGCGGCTTCCAGGTCCTCGCCACGCGCGGCGACCCGAGCTTCGGCGGCGCGGACATCGACCAGGCGCTGCTGGAGCACATCGGTTCGCTGGTGTCCGACGCCGATCCCGGCGCGTGGCAGCAGCTGGTCACGGGCCGCGAGCTCGCCGACCGGCGGCGCCGGCGCGTGCTGCGCCAGGACGTGCGCGGGGCGAAGGAGACGCTGTCGCGCCACACCTACACCGACGTGCCGATGCCGCCGCCGTTCGCCGACGCGCACGTGACCCGCGAAGACCTCGAGAAGCTGATCGCGGCGCCACTCGGGCGCACGGTCGAGCTGACCAGCGCGGCGATCGCCGACGCGGGGCTGCGGCCGAAGCAGCTCACCGCCATCTTCCTCGTTGGCGGCTCGAGCCGGATCCCGATGATCTCGCGCCTGGTCCACGAACGCACCGGTGTGGTGCCCACGAGCCTCGACCAGCCGGAGACGGTGGTGGCGCGCGGTGCGCTGCGCGCGGTGCTCGTGGACCCCGACCGCACGGGCGCGCTGCCCGGTGCGTCGCCGGCGCGCAATGGCGGTGCGCCGGTGGAACAGCGCACCGACGTCGTGCGGCCCGGCGAGGTGCCGCGCCCGGTCGACGGGGACGCCCGTACCGAGCTGGTGGGGCGATCCGCCGCCCCGCCGCGGGTGCAGCCGAGGCCCCAGCCGGTTCCCCAGCAGATGTCTCCGCCTTCGATGTCCTCGCCTTCACTGTCCCAGCCGCCGTCCGGTCCGATGCCGGCCGCGCGCCCGACGCCGAGCCGAGGGTTCGCGGGCCCGGGCGGGCCCGGTGGTCCGGTCCGGCCGCCCGGCCGGCCGTGGCCGCCTGAGGGCAGTCCCACCGGCAAGAGCAAGCGCCGGCTGTGGTGGATCGTCGCGCTCGTGGCTGTGGTCGTGGTCGTCGCCGGGGTGGTGCTGTACGTGGTCAACCGGGGCGACGACAACGCGGCGACGCTTCAGGGCAAAACCTTTGCCCAGTACGACTTCAGTCTCGTCGCGCCCCAGGACTGGGTCCAGACCTCCGACCAGGTCGCCGAACGGCAGGTGATTCTGCACCCGCAGGATGCGACCGAGGCCAACGATCTGGTGGTCGCAGAGGAATTCGTGATGGACTACGACGCGACCGCCGACCGCGCGCAGCTCGTGGAAAGTTTGCGATCGCAGGCGGCGAGAGACGCGGACTACAGCGCCTTCGACCCCGACCTGACGTACGGTGGCCGCACCGTGATCGGGTACCACCAGCGCAAGAGCGACCGGCTCACCGTGAACTGGTACGTGGTGGTGCAGGGAAAGATCCGGGTGCACGTGGGCTGCCAGTACGAAGCGCCCGCGCTGCGGCAACGCGTCGACACGGCCTGCGAGCAGATCGTGCGGACGCTGAAGATCACCAGCTGAAGGAGTACCCGTGCCGTCGGAACCCGAGTCCGCCGCGGCGGCTTTCACCCGTGCGGGCCAGGACGCGGTCACGCACGCGCGCCGCGTCGCCGGCACCGCGCTCGCCCGCACCGAGCGCCACCGCGAGGCCAACCGGGAACTGATGAAGGCCTACGCCCGCCACCGGCTCGCGGGCGGCGGCGCCGTCGAGCCGACGCCGAGGGTGCTGCGCGGTGCCGCTGCCCGGTTCCGCGCGGCGTGCGGACTGCCGATGCCGCACCTGCCGACGGAGGCCGAATTGGTCCGGTCCGAGTCCGAGGTTCCACCGGCGGACCCACGAACGAGTGATGACGAAGAGGACTTTTCGCAGTTGCGAATCATGAGCCGGGAACCGTGAAAGTGGTTCATTCCGGCTGTGCGTGTGCTAATTGCCCAGTAGGGCCAGGGTTTTGCGACCTTTCCCGTCGGCGTCGTGCTCGGTTCGGCGGCGCCGGTTCCCTCGGGTGGCGTTCACGCAAGCAACTACTTGGGAAATCTCGCACCAAGGGTGAACCGAACCTGGCACTGTCTTCGTCGTAGGGGTGTACGGCGGAAACAGGACGCCGGTACGCACGGACAATCAGATGAAGGGGGTAGTTCCCATGGCGGCTGGCGGCTTTGAAGGAACTCCGGAAGAGTTCACCAACGCTGAGAACCAGGTCACCGACGTTCGCGTCGCGATGGACCAGCGGCTCTCCACGCTGCAGGGCGAGATCGAAGCCACTCGCGCGGGCTGGGACGGCGAAGCGGCTCAGGCGTTCAACAACGTCATGCAGCGCTTCGACGAGTCGGGCAAGAAGCTGAACCAGGCGCTCCAGCGCATTGCGGACCTGCTGCAGGAAGCCGGCTCCAAGTACCAGCGCACTGAAGCCGAGCAGAACGAAATCGTGAGCAGCTTCAACAAGGGCTTCGGCGTCCTCGGCTGACCCGAGCGGCAATGTTCAGTTGATCCATTCCACACCCCGACTTTGACAGGAGTACGACATGGCACGCATCCTCGTTGACCCGGCCACGATCCACCGGGCGGCTGACGACTGCAACTCGACCACCAAGGACCTGAAGTCCTCGTTCGACCGGCTCAAGGAAGACCTGAGCAAGCTCACGAACACCTGGACCGGTGCGGCCAAGGACAACTACATGAAGGCCCAGGCCGACTGGGACAACAGCTTCAACGACCTCACCCAGCTGCTGGCGCAGATCGCCATCGCGCTGCCGGAGATCGCCGACGGTTACACGAAGACCGACAAGGACGTCGAGAACCTCTTCTGATTCTCGGGTTCTGACGAAACCACGGCGGGCTCCGCACTTCGGTGCGGGCCCGCCGTTTTCGTTGTCCGGCAACGGGTTCCCGGTGGGTGTCCACTCCGGACCCGCGCGCCGGCGGGGCTAGTGGGGCGCGCCGACCTCGTACTCGGGCTTGTCGTTGAGCACCCGCACGGTGACCTTCCGCGGCTGTCCGCCGAGCTGCAGCGTGCAGTCGAACGTGGTGCCGTTCTGTGTGGACTCTCCCGAGGGGCAGGAGACGTTCTTCACGTCGGGCTCACCGTAGTTCTCGGCGAGCACCTTCGAAACGCCGTCCTGCAACGACTTCTGCTCCAGCGTGTCACCGCGGAACGCCCCGAGCAGCCACGCCGCACCGCCCCCGAGCACCGCCACGACCACCACCGCGCCGCCGATCAGCCACGGCTTGCGCGAGCGCGGCGCTTTCTGCACGGCCTCGGCGGAGAAGGCACCGAGCCCGCCGTAGGTCGTCGGCTGGAACCCGCCGCCGAACCCCTGCTGCTGCGGCGGCACGCCCGGCACCTGCTGCCCGGCGTACGGCTGCTGGTGCGGACCACTCGCCGGGGTGGCGTAGGGCTGTTGCTGGGGCCCGCTCGCGGGGTTGGCGTACGGCTGGTGCTGCGGGCCGCTCGTGGGGTAGGGCTGCGCCGCCGGGCCCGGGTACGGCTGGAGCTGCGCTCCGCTCGGGTACTGCTGCGGGTTCGCGTACTGCTGCCCGCCGGTGTTCGGGTGCTGCGTGTTCGGGTGCTGCGCGTTGGGGTGCTGAGTGTCCGGTTGCTGGGCCGGTGTGCCCTGTGACCACGGGTTCTGCTGTGGCTGCTGCCACGCGCCCTGCTGCCACTGACCGGGGTTGTGCGGGTCCTGACCCGCGGGCGCGGCGGGCGGCTGCCACCACTGCTGAGCCTGCTGTGGCGGCTGCGGCTGCTCGGGCGGCTGCGGGGGCTGTGTCATCGGAGGTCACCTCGGGTGCTCATCAGTTGCCCTGCAGTTCGCCGAGCCGGCGGTAGAAGTCCTGCTTGGCGGCGTCGTCCGGAAGTGCGGTGATCTGGCTCGCGTCCGGCAGCTTCGGCAGGTCCTGCGCGGTCGCCTTGCCGGTGAAGCGGAAGTCGTACTTCAGCTCGATGTTGTGCCCGTCGCCGGAGAACTTGGCCGCCATCACGAACTCGGCGAGCGAACCGTCCGGCTCCAGCTTGATCGTGGTGGGGATCACGGACTTGTTCAGCTGCGGTCCCACCTCCTTGAGCAGCGAGTCGGGCAGCAGCTCCACGCGCTTGTCGAGGAACTGGGAGAACGGCACGTTCACGGTGAGCTCGGCCGACCCGTCCGCCGCGCTCTTCGCGCCGCGCACGGCTTTCTTGTCGGCGTTGTACGAGTCGTCCACGGCGTTGGCCATCTTGCAGGCCGTGAGCACCCCGCCCCACGCGCACGGCTGGATGAGGCCGGCCTCGGGCTTCGGCATCGACACCCAGGCCGTCGGCGCGAGCGACTTGTAGGTCGGGCCGAGGTACACGTACTCGAGCGGGCCGTCGGCGGGGGTGAACGTGTCGATGATCTCGTCGGGGTTCTTCTGCGACCGGTTGTGCACCACGCGGCTCTCGGGGCTGCCGGTGCGCGCCGAGGTGATCACGCTGTGGATCCACTTGTCGTCGAACTTGAAGTAGGCGTCGGCGGAGTTGGTCACGTCACGCGCGTCGAGGATCGAGTCCTCGAGCTTCGACATGGCCTTCTCGAACTTGGCGCCGACGTAGGCCGACGCCTGGTCGCCGTTGGGCAGTGCGGTGCCGGCGCGGGCCTGCCCGCACGCGGTCGCGAGCACCAGCACGGCGCCCAGGGCGAGCGCCGCCCGGCGTGCCCGTTTCGTCATCGCTTTCCCCCGGGGGTGTTCGGCTGTCCGCGCGGATCGTCTCATCTTGGCCTGTCGCGCGCGCCCTCGTGGGTGGTTCGGCGAGGACGGCCGGTAGAATCCCCGGTGCGGTCCGAGGTGCCCGGTTTCGGGGATCTCGACCGGCGGGCACCCCCCGCTGTACGGCTCACGTGAGCAGGGGCGTATCTTCATATGTCGTTGTGCGTTGCGGCGCGTCAGCGCTAGGCCCGCACAGAACCCACACGCAATTGTTGACGACGAGGTAGACCCTTGCCCACGTACAGCCCCAAGCCCGGCGACGTCACTCGTGCCTGGCACGTGATCGACGCCGAGGATGTCGTGCTCGGCCGGCTCGCGACCGAGGTCGCCACGCTGCTGCGCGGCAAGCACAAGCCGACTTACGCCCCGCACGTGGACACCGGCGACTTCGTCGTCATCGTCAACGCCGAGAAGGTCGCGCTCACCGGTAACAAGCGCGACCAGAAGTTCGCGTACCGCCACAGTGGTTACCCCGGCGGTCTGCGCAAGCGCTCCTTCGGCGAGCTGCTCGACACCAAGCCCGAGCACCTCGTCGAGAAGGTCGTGAAGGGCATGCTGCCGAAGAACAAGCTGGGCCGCGCCATGGCCAAGAAGCTGAAGGTGTACGCCGGCCCGCAGCACCCGCACGCCGCGCAGCAGCCGCAGGCGCGCGAGATCACCAAGATCGCGCAGGTCGCGCAGTGAGTGAGGAACAGTCTGTGACCAGCACCGAGACCGAGGTCGTCGCCTCGACCGAGACCCCTGAGGGCGAGGCCGTCGCCACCAGCGAGACGCCCGCCGCCCCGCGTCCGTCGCGTGCCGCGGGTGGCAACGCCCAGACCGTCGGCCGTCGCAAGGAGGCCGTGGTCCGCGTCCGCGTCGTCCCCGGTACCGGTGAGTTCAAGCTCAACGGCCGCAGCCTCGCGGAGTACTTCCCGAACAAGGTCCACCAGCAGCTCATTCGTGAGCCCCTGGTCACGGTCGACAAGCCGGACTCGTTCGACATCTTCGCCAACCTCCACGGCGGCGGCATCTCGGGCCAGGCCGGTGCGCTGCGCCTCGCCATCGCCCGCGCCCTCGTCGAGGTCGACGCGGACGACCGCCCGGCCCTGAAGAAGGCCGGCTTCCTGACCCGTGACGCGCGCGCCACGGAGCGCAAGAAGTACGGCCTCAAGAAGGCCCGCAAGGCTCCGCAGTACAGCAAGCGGTAGGGTCGGCCGTTCGGGGGAGAGTCTTGCTCGCGCCTGGCGGCGCTTCGCCGGACTCTCTGCCCCGATCACATGGGGGGTCGAACCCCCAAACCCCACCAGGGGGCAAGCCCCTGGACCCCCAGGTGGGTTGCGCGCAGCAGGTGTGTTGCGCAAGGGGTCGAAGTGCTTTGCCTTGTGAAAGGCAACCTCGGGAGCGCCCATCCGTCCATCGGATGGGCGCTCTCGTGCTTTCCGAAGCCGTGACAGCTTCGACGAGCGCTGTCTGTTGTGTTCTCTGGGACCTCATGTGTCCCATCTGCCCCACAGTGATGCATTTCGCGCGTGGTCCGCGACATTCCTGGGGTGGGGGCAGGGGCCCGGCCGGGTTGTAGCCGCCGCTAGGTTGTCGTGGTCGATTTGGACCTTGGAGGTCGTGGAGATGGCTCGACTGTTCGGCACCGATGGCGTACGTGGCCTGGCCAACGCCGAGTTGACCCCGGAGCTGGCGCTCTCGCTCGCGGCCAGCGCGGCGCGGGTGCTCGCCGCGCACGACCGTTCGCACCGCCCGGTGGCCGTGGTCGGCCGTGACCCGCGGGCGAGCGGCGAGATGCTGGAGGCTGCCGTGGTGGCGGGCCTCGCGTCCGCCGGGGCCGACGTGCTGCGCCTGGGCGTGCTGCCGACGCCGGCCGTCGCGTACCTCGTGGGTGCGCTGGACGCCGACCTGGGCGTGATGATCTCCGCCTCGCACAACCCGATGCCCGACAACGGCATCAAGCTCTTCGCCGCGGGCGGGCACAAGCTCCCCGACAGCATCGAGGACGAGATCGAGGCCGGCCTCGCGGGCACCGACGTCGTCCGGCCCACGGGCTCGGGGGTCGGCCGCGTCTCCGACGTCTCCGACGCGCTGGACACCTACGTCGAGCACCTCGTCTCGGCCACGCCGCACCGCCTCGACGGCCTGAAGGTGGTCGTCGACTGCGCGAACGGCGCGTCGTCCGTCGCCGCCCCCGAGGCCTACCGCCGCGCCGGCGCCGAGGTCGTGGCGCTGCACGCCGAGCCCGACGGCATCAACATCAACGAGCACTGCGGTTCGAACCACCCCGACCTGCTTCGCGCCGCCGTCGTCGAGCACGGCGCCGACCTGGGCATCGCCCACGACGGCGACGCCGACCGCTGCGTCGCCGTCGACGCCTCGGGCGAGCTCGTGGACGGCGACCAGATCATGGCCGTGCTGGCGCTGGCGCTGGCCGAGGACGGCGAGCTGGTGAAGGACACGCTCGTCGCCACCGTGATGAGCAACCTGGGCCTGCACCTCGCGATGAAGGCCCACGGCATCACGGTCGTCACCACGTCCGTCGGCGACCGCTACGTGCTCGAAGAGCTGCGCGCCTCCGGCCTCGCCCTCGGCGGCGAACAGTCGGGCCACGTCGTCCTCCCCGCCCACGCCACCACCGGTGACGGCCTGCTGACCGCCCTGCGCCTCATGTCCCGCATGGCCACCACCGGCAAGAAGCTCGCCGAGCTCGCCGGCGTGATGAACCGCCTGCCCCAGGTCCTCGTCAACGTCCCCGTCGCGGACAAAGCGGCCGTCGCCGACTCCTCCGAAGTCCGCGACGCCGTCGGCGAGGTCGAAGCCGAACTCGGCGAAGAGGGCCGCGTCCTGCTGCGCCCGTCGGGCACCGAACAGCTCGTCCGCGTGATGGTCGAGGCCCCGGCCCACTCCACGGCCCAGGCCGCGGCGGATCGGCTGGCCGGAGTGGTGTCCGCGGTCTCCTGAACGTCCCGTTTTCGGTGAACGGCCTGCGCCGTCGGTGAACTCGGAGGTACATTCCGCATGCAGTGCGGACCGACGGGGGAGTGGGATGGACGGGCAGGAGGGGCTGAGTCCTCAGTTCGCCAGGAGCATGGCGGCGATGGAAGAGGTCAGGGCTCAGTACCGGGCCGATCACGAGCGCGCGCTGACCGACGACGAATCGCGTCAGGCGGAGTTCGCCAAGCTAGTGGAGGAGAACCGCGCCCGCAGCGAGCAGCTGCGCGCGGAGCGTGAGGCCGCCGGAACCGAGAGCGACCCCGCCGCGTCGAAGGAAGCGGAACTCGCCGCCATTCGGGCGGTGGAGGCCGCCGAAGACGGCGCGATCTTCCAGTTCGAGGACGAGACCGCGGTGGACGCACCACCGCAGCCGGTGGTGCCGGCCTTCCGGCCGCCGGTGGCCCCGGCAGCCCCGGAGGCTCCGGCCCGCCCGGCCGCGCGCCACCGCGCGGCGGAGGCCGACGACGACTTCTCGGCCACGAACTGGGTCGACGACCACTGAGGCAGCTGTTCCGCACGAGGGGAGAAGTGCGTTGGCCGGATTCAAGATCGAACCGGATCAGGTGAAGAACGTCGCGAACGAGGTGTCGACGATGGCGACCTCGTTCGACGAGATGAAGACCTACACCGCGGCGTCCCAGCTGGCGCCCGCGCACTTCGGCAAGATCCCCGGCCTCTCGGCGGCCGCCGGCGCGTACGTCGCAAAGGCCCAGGCCCTCGGCGACTCCGCGACGAAGGGCGGCGCGTTCCTCAAGGACTACGCGACGCGCCTCAGCCAGTCGGCGACCCTGCACTCGGAGAACGAGCAGGAGAGCACCTGGGGCATCACTGACGCCGGCAAGGAGGCCTGACCATGGCGCCGCCCCCTGGCTCCGGCCGCCTCGGCGACAGCATCATCGCCCCGCTGCAGGATCCGGCCGACGTCCACCTCGACGACACGTCCGACAACATCCTCAAATCCCTCGCGGGCTTCCACGACAAGATGACCGGCAAATTCGTCGGCTTGTACAACAAATGGCGCGGTGACCCGTCACGCAACCTCGCTGCGCAATGGGCGCCGCCGTACGGCGCGGGCGACGAAGAGAACCGTCTTCTCGGCGAGCTGGGCGGCTTCGGGTTCGGCTATCTCTGGGGCGCGCAGGGGCGGGCCGCGAACCTCGGAAAGGCGGCGAAGGCGGCGCAGGACGCGAGTGGCCAGGTCAAGCAGGACCTCACGAGCGCATGGCAGGGCGACGCCGCCGACTCGGCTGCGGAAAAGATGGACGACTTCAACAAAGCAGCCGGTGAGTACGGCGGTTACGAGAACGGCTTCAGCCAGCTCCTGCAGCAGCTGTGGCACAGCGTCCGGCCGCCGATCGTCGACATCACCAAGGTGCCGACCACAGGAAGTGCGAAGCTTCTCCTGGACAGCCACAACCCGGACGACTGCGACGGGATGAGCATGTTCATCGACCGCCTGCACGACGCGGTCAACTGGGGGCGGAAGAAGAACCACGCCGAGGTCGCTCGCAGCCAGGAAGACGGCACCGGGCCGATCAACCCGCAGGACATCCGGCACATGTCGGTGGACCTCGACACGGGCTACGACTCCAAGTGGTCCGACATGCAGTGCAACCAGATGGACGAGTTCTGCCAGCAGTACTCGGACGCCATGAACCAGTTCCGGCAGGCGATCCGCAACGCGCACACCGCCGCAACCAATGCGTTGCGGGCGTTCTCGGATGGTCTGAACGTGCCGACCGACCCGTTCGCCTCGCTGCACCTCGGCGCGTCCCCGGACACCGGCGGCGGTACGAAGACAAGCAGCACGGGTGGGCACAGCAGCGGCTCCGGCAGCCCGTCGTCGGGCACCGGCACCGGCGGCGGTGGCGGGATGACCACTCCGTCGGCTGCGACGCCACCGCCGACGCCCGCCGTCACCCCGCCGGCGGCGACGGACCCGAACCTCAACCCGGTCACGCACCAGCCGCTCGAGGTGGACCCGACCACCGGGCAGCCGTACCCGATCGACCCGAAGACCGGCGAGGCGATCAAGTCCGACGAGACCGAGCCGGAGTCGGTGACCGTCGAGCAGGGTGACCACAAGATCTCCATGTCCGAGCCCGACGACCACGGCAAAATGGGCATCACCGTCGACGACGGCACCGGGCAGGAGAAGCAGTACCAGCTCGACTTCGGTGACAAGCCCGCCACCGCAGCGGACGGCGCGACCGCGGCTCCCACGCCCGGCACCCAGACGCCCGGCACGCCGTCGGACTTCGGTCCCCAGGGCCACGACCCGGCCGCCACCGGCGGCACCACGCCGTCCGGCCAGGTCTACCAGCCCGGCCCCGACGGCAAGATCCACATCGACGACGGAAACCTCAAGATCACCGCCGAACGCCCCGATGGTCCCGACGGACCCACCGTGGTGACCGTCGACGACGGTTCCGGCCAGCCGACCAAATACACCCTCGGCGACGACGGCGACCTGCACCCGGCCACTTCGGACGCGCAGCCCCTGGCCGCGCAGCACCAGGCCGACCTGCCGGGCCAGGCCACTCCGGTCAGCCACGCCGCCGACCAGGCGACTCCCGTCAGTCACTCGGCGGACCACGCGACGTCGGCGGCCTCGGACCAGGCAGCCGCCCACTCCGGCGACGCCCCGGCAGACCAGTCCGACGGCGCGGCATCGACCGGTCGGCACGCGATGCCCGACCTCGACGTGCCGGTCGACGCCCCGGCCGCGTCCAGCGACCAGCCGGGCGTGGACGACTCGACGACCGCCCAGTCGCTCTTCGATCCGACCGACAGCCACAGTGGCCTCGGCTCCGACGCCGACGACGGGCTCGGCCAGGCCACCGCGCCGACCGACTGGCAAGGCGGCGGTGGAGCCACCGGTCAGACCTCCGGAGACCTCGGCACCGCCCCGACCATGCCGGACCACCAGGGCCAGCCCATGGCGATGATGGGTGGCGGCGGCATGATGGGCGGAGGCGGCCTCGGCAGCACCGGCGGTGATCAGGAACGCGGGTCGAACCCGTACCGGTCGGGTCTGTTCGAGTCGTCGTCGAGCGGCAGTCGCATCAGCGGCTCGCTCCTCGACGACGAAGACTGATCTTTGTCGCTCCGGGGGTTCTGACAGCCGCCGTTGCTCGGTAGATTTCCGGTGCACGGAAGTGGCACCGGGCGCCGTCGGTGGCGGGGCCGGGTCGGCGGAGTGAGGGGGTGGTCATGCCCGAGGGCAGCCACCAGGCGGACACCGAGGCGATGCGTGCCGCGCGGGGAGCGATCGAGGCCGCGGCGGCGCGGGTGCCGGCGGTGGCGGCGCAGGTCACCGAGGCGGATTTCGGGCGGGGGCACGGCGGGGCGTTTGCCGCGTACCGCAACGGTTTCACCGCGCTCAGTGACGCGATCCAGGCCTACGCCAGGTCGCTCACGTCGTTCGCCGCGAACCTCGACGCGGCCGCAACGCGCTATTCCTCCATAGAGGACGACCACGTCGACACCGCCCGAAACGCGAGCACCTCATGACCGGGGCCCTGCGCGCTCCCGAGCTCGGCGGCGTCGGCGCGCGCACCGCCGACGAGGTCCTCGCCGCGGCCGCGCCGGCACTCGACTTCTTCGCCCAGTGGGCCGAAATCTGGAACGCCGTCGCGCCGGTGAAGATAGACCCCGACCAGGACGTCCGGCAGAAGTTCCAGGACAGCGCCGGCCTCGACTTCCAGACCTTCCTCGCCGACGCCACCACACTGGCCCACGCCCACGCCACCCTGGCCGCCACCCACGCCGACGCGGCCACCGCCGTCACCACGCTCTTTCGCACCTGGCAGAGCCCCGCCGCGGCCGCCGCCGAGAGTGCGTTCGCGCACCCCGACGAACTTCTCGACCACCTCGACGCCGCCGCGCAGCTCATCCCCGAGACGATGACCCACGTCTTCACCGCGCTGCAGACCAAAGTGGACGAAGCTTTGCAGCTGTGCGTTCCCTCGGTCGCCGGTGCCTCTTTGCCGGTGGCGCACCGGATCGTGGCCTTGTCCGAGGGCCGCGCCGTCTCCCAGGACGACCTGCTCGACCTTGCCCGATGGCTGGACCAGACCAGTCCGGGCAACGACCTGCACGACCGCGTCCGGGACTGCGACCCCACCGCCAACGACTACGCCACCCGCGCCGCCCGGCAGTGGCTGACCGGGCCGTTCGTCGCGGAGTTCCACAGCCGCTACACGGCTTTCCAGGGTTCGTGCGCCACGGCAACGTCCACCATCGACGCCCATTTCCGGGCGCTGACGGGGTTCCTGTCCGTTCCGATCGAAGCGTCCACAGTGGAACCGCCCGCGCCCGTCGAGCTCGACTGGGTGTCCGGTTCGACCTCGGGCCACCTGGAACTCCCGGACACACCGCCCGAGACCACCGTGGCGTCGGGGAACCTGGATCTCCCGGACGACAGCACCACTGCTTCGGCATCACTGTCCGAACTGGGCGCCCACATCGTCGACCCGCCGCAGGACCGGTCCGCGCCCTCGGACCTCGGCACCGCCCCCGGCGGAGACCTGACCTTCGACCCCCTCGGCCCCGATCCGACGTCGCTGCCCGACGGCATGGACGGCTTCGCCCCGCTGCTCTTCCCCGGCCTCCCGGGCCTTGGCACGGCTCCGGGCGACCCGCGACGAACCCGGCCCACGCCGGACGTCTTCGACACCCAGGGTTTCGTCGGCCGCATCAGCGGCTCGCTCGACGACGGACCCGGGCGTTGACCGTCGGTCCCGACCGGCTCGCCGCCGCTCGCGCCGCCCAGGACGCGGCCGCCCGCGAGCACCAGGAACAACGCGCGCTTCGCGACCGCCGCGTCACCTCGGCCACGTCGGACGCCAGCGAGTCCCTCCACCGCATGGCCGCCACCCACGGCCGTTACCTCACGCGCGTGCAGGACCTGCAACGCCGCCACCGCGAATCCGGCGGCTGGCTCACCGAACGCACCATGACCGACCGCCGGCAGACCATCGACCTCACGCCGCCCGCCGACGCGCCCGACGAGCCCACGCCGCCGCCCCCAGGCCGACCCGTGCGTTCCGACCGCTTCGACGACCAGGACTTCTCGAACAACACCTGGCTCGTCGACTGAGCGTCAGGCCGCGGGTTCCTCGGTCAGCTCGATCTGGGCGCGCTTCACGTCGGCGTCCAGCAGCGGCAGGTACCGCTCCGTGCCCGTGAGGTGCGTGAGGAAAAACGCCGTGAACAGCGCCCGCGTGAGCTGCTGCGTGCGCCGGTGGGGCTTGCCGTGCAGGAGCAGCTGGCTCCAGTGGCGCCCTTCGGTGACGCCGAGGTGCGAGGACTTGCCGATCGTGCGCAGCTGCACGGGCCCCGCCCACGCCGTCGCGATGGCCTCGGCGTGCGCGACGGACGGCGCGACGAGGTCCTCCTCGGCCGCGAGGTGCAGGCCGGGCGCCGTGATGAGCTGGGCCGCCGCGGAAGCCGAGGGCAAGGTCTGGGCCGCGGCGACCGTCGCGACGGCCCTGATCCGCGGCCGCACCGAATCATCCGCCGCGGCGGCCTGGGCCGCGGCGAGGACGGCGGACCCGCCACCCGTGGAGTGCCCCGCGAGGCCGAGCTTGTCCGGGTCGACGCTGATGCCGTCGGGCCCGAGGCGCACCGTCGTGACGACGTCGAGCGTCGTCAGCAGATCACTCGCCATCAACCGGTACGACGGCAGCGGCCCACCCTGCGTCGCAGGCGCCGCGGCAACCACACCCCAGCTCGCGAGGTGGTGCAACAGATGCCGATACCGCGCCGCGGGCTGCAACCACCCGTGCCCGAACGCCACGGCGGGCAACCCCAGCCCTTGCCGGGGCGTGAACACGACCCCCGGCAGCCCCACCAGGGCGAGATTGCCGCGCAGGACCTCGTGGGGCCCCGGGTGTGACAGCTCCGCGAGCAGTTGCTTGGGCTTGCTGGCCATGCGCGTGACCTTACTGCCCGCGGGTGGGCGCGGCCCGCCCGCCGCTCCGGGGCAGGTCACCCGCGCTTGTTGGGGGTGGTGAGCATGGCTTTGTGGTTGTGGGGGCGGGGTGATGTCTGGTCGGGGCGTTTTCTGGCCGGGTGTTGTCGGGTTGGGGCGTTGTCGGGTTGGGGCGTTGTCGGTTCGGGCGTTGTCTGGCTGGGGAATTTGTCTGGCTGGGAGTTGCCCTGTCCCGCCCCGGGTTTGATGGAGACATCGAACACCCGGAGGATTCACAGTCATGGCGGCACCACGGAAGTACCCGGATGAGTTGCGGGAGCGGG
>NZ_JBSGDT010000048.1:0-55779 GCF_053602515.1 Amycolatopsis sp. NPDC004368
CCCCCGGATCATGGGTTCGACTGGGGGCGTTAGTCATGCCGGGTCTGGTGACCACAGCTCCTTGATCAGGAACTACGAAAAAGGTAACGGGGGGGAGCTGGGCCTGCCCTACGCGTTCGCCCACCACCTGGGCGCCCGCCGCGCCGTCGAGGCGCTCGCCGAGTAACGGCGGATCACGGTGTGCCCGACCTTGCTCAGCGTCGCCGTGATCGCAGCGGACACCGATGTGGACGCAGAGTGGCTCGCCGGAGCCGCGCCTGAAGATCCTCAGCCGCCACCACGGTCGGCGGATCCTGTTGCCGGAGCCGGAAACGGCCGCCGCGGGATTGGCCGGCTTGGATCCCGAGGAGATCCTGGCCCGGTGCGCTCACCTGGTGGTGGGTGCGCCGTCGGCCGTGGGGGAGCGGCTGCAGGACCTGCTGGACCGGGCCGGGCCGCACGAGCCGATGATCACCACGCCGGTGTTCGACCACGCGGACCGGCGGCGCTCCTCCGAGCTGGTCGCCGAGATCGCGCGGGGGCTGCGGCCGGTGCACAGCGAGCAGTGACCGTCCACTGTGGTCACCGCGCCCGGCGTGCCGTTTCCGAAGGCAGTTCCCCGAACCGTGCGCGGTAGTCCTGGGCGAAGCGGCTCAGGTGGGTGAACCCGCACGAACTCGCCACCTGCGCGACACTTCCGCCTTCGCCGCCGAGGAGGGTGCGGTGGGCGTGGCCGAGGCGGACGTCGCGCAGCAGCGCCGTCGGGGTCGTGCCGAGGCGGTGGTGGAACCGCGCTTGCAGCTGGCGCGGGCCGAGGCCGGCCACGCGGGCGATGTCCGCCACGGTCAGCGGTTCGGGGTAGTGCTCTTCGAGCCACGCGCGGGCGCGGTCGACCGCGTCGGCCGGTGCGGTGGCGGGACCCGCCAGGAGTTCGGCCGACGACGTGTGGGGGAGCCCGAGCAGGACCGCGGTCAGCAACTGGTCTTCCAGAGCCCGAAGCACGGCCGGTCCGAGGGGCACGCGGGTGTCGGCCAGCGCCAGGCAGGCCGTGCGCCACGCGGAGTCGAGCAGAGCGGGCGGGCCCGCCGCCGGTGCGCTCGGCGGGAGGAACCGCAGCGCGGCGCGCGGCGGGTGCCCCACCAGCGTGCCGAGGTGTTCTTCGACGCGGGTCATGCGTGCCGACAACACGAGCGCGCCGGCGTCGGGATCGGGGCGCATGACCGTGTGTGCGTCGGCAGCGAGGGCGAAGCCGGACGTGAGCACCTCGTCCGTGACGTCCGGCGCCGAAACCCGCATCGGGCCCAGCGGCACGGTGAGCGCTAAGCGGTTGCGGGTGGGGAAGGCGTCCACGGTCACCTGGGCGCCGTAGCGGACCACGACCAGGTTGAGCGCGCCGAGCGCCGCCACGGCGACCGTGCCGTCCGGGCGGCCGCGGCGGACGCCGATCTCGTGCACCACGGTGGCGTCCTGCACCCGGTCGCGCAGGTCGGCCAGCCGGGTGGAGCGCAGCGAAGGCGCGAGCAGCTCGGAGCTTCCCGGATGCGGCACGGTCACCGGCGGCTCCTCTCCGTCGCGTCAGCCGGCGGGGGCCCGGATCCCGCGGGCCTCCAGGCGCGGCAGCACCTCCTGGGCAAAGTAGCCAAGCTCGCCGACGTAGTCCACGAAAGACAGCGTCATCCCGGCGAACCCGGCTTCGTGGAACGCGGCGATGCGGTCCGCGACGTCGTCGGGCGTGCCGATCAGGGGGCAGCTGCCGTGGCCGGCGGCGAAGCGAGCGCGGAACGTCTCCAGCATCTCCGGCGTGAACGACTGGGCGTGCAGCCCCTGCAGCCGCATGAGGTTGTCGACGGCGACCCAGTCGGCGTGCTCGGTGGCGTAGTAGTGCAGGTACTCCTCGGCCTCGGCGCGCGTCGGACGGCAGACGACGTGACCGAGGGTGAACACGCCGGCCTGGCGTGCGTACTCGCGCTTCGCCTGGGCCCGGATCGACTCGACGATCCCGGCACCGTCCTCGGGCCCGCCGACGATGGTGAACGCGACGTCGGCGTTGCGCGCCGCGAAGCCGCGTCCCTGCTTCGACGAGCCGGCGTTGAGCACCGGCAGCGGCCCGTCGTGCGGCTTGGGCATCCCCTCGACGCCTTCGAGCTGGTAAAAGCGTCCGTCGTGGTCGAACCGGCCGTCCTCGGTCCAGATCCGGCGGACGATGTCCCACCACTCCTGGGCGAGTGCGTAACGGGCGTCGTGCTCCGTCGGCAGGTCGGCGCCCAGAGCCCGGTACTCGGGCTCATTCCAGCCGGCGACGATGTTGATCCCCGCACGGCCGGCGCCGACCAGGTCCGCGGTGGCGAGCTGCTTGGCGACCACCACCGGGTGGGTGAAGGCGGTGTGCACGGTGGTGAACACCGTGATCCGCCGGGTGCGGGCGAGCAGCGCCGCCGCCAGCGTGCTCGGGTCGAGCACGCCCTCGTGGAAGTTGGTCTCGCCGCCGTAGCCGATCCAGCGCGCGATGGGCAGCAGGAAGTCGAGCCCGACCTCGTCGGCCAGCTCGGCCAGACGCAGGTTGTCCTCCCAGCTCCCGGACCAGCGCTCGGGAATCTTCGTCACGGCCAGCCCGGACGAGCAGTTGGCCGAGAACAGCCCCAGCTTGAACCCCGAGCCGTCGGCGACGGGCTTGACCATGGCCACTCCTTGGTGGGTGCGCTGCCGATGTGGTGTGTGGAAGTCTCACCCGGCCGCCGCCGCGGGGCCATCCGTTTCGCGCGACGGGCAGCCGGATCGCGCGGGGAGCGCACCAGGAAGACGCATTGCGTACTTGTGACGATCGGCAGCTGCGGATGTTCGAGCGGGCCCGCGAGGTGCCGGGGTTCGTCGCGCTGCACCGGGTCGACGTGCCGGGCGGCCGGGAGCCGGCGATCGCGTACTTCGAGACCGAGGAGCACATGCGGGCCTGGTACGACGATCCCGAGCACCGCGCCGGGGAAACGCTGGGCCGCCGGGAGATCCTGGAGGACTACACGATCGAGATCCTCGAGATGACGCGTTCGTGCACCAAGGCGTCCTCGACGTTCGAGCCGTGCGCCGACGATCAGCGGGCGGCAGAGGAGCTGTTGTCCGGTCTGCGCGCGAAGTCGTAGATCCCGCCGGCCGAAGTCACACCCTCACCTCCGGCCGGTGCGGCAGACTCGGCGGCACGCACCTGCTGCGAGCGGGTCGGAGAGGAGAACACGGCGTGAAGGTCGTCATCAGCGCACAGCGGCGAGCGACGGTGGTCGAGGTCGGGGAGCTGACCTCCCTGTCGGTCGAACGGGCCGAGGACGTGACCGAGGCCGACGTCGACTCGGCGCTGCGGGCGGCCGGCGCGGGCACGGCGGCCGACGGGCACGCCTGGCTCACGGTGGCCTGGTTGCGGGGCGCGGGCCCGGCCGACGATCCACAGTGGACGGAGGCGTTCGGGAAGATGATCGCCTACGCCGCGTCGAAGGGCTGGACCGATCCGCAGCGGCAGTCGGTGCGGGCGCACCTGGCGTGAGGGGGCAGGAGATGCCGGACGCGATCGTGGTCGGCAGCGGCGTCAACGGGCTGGTCGCCGCGGCCGAGCTGGCCGGCGCCGGTTGGTCGGTCACGCTCGTGGAGCGCAACGAGCGGCTCGGCGGGTTCATCGCGAGCGAGGAACGCACGCTGCCGGGTTACCTGCACGACACGTACTCGTCCTGGCATCCGCTGTTCGTCTCCGGTGGCGCGTACGCGGCGCTGGGGGAGGACCTGCACCGGCACGGGCTCGGTTACCGCAACACCGAGGGGCCACTGGTCGCGAGCATCGCCGACGACGGGCGCGTCGTGGTCGCACACCGCGATCCCGAGCGCACGGCGGCGCGGTTCGCGCACGCCGAGGACCGCGGCCGGTACCTGAAGGCGCTGCAGGACTTCCTCGACCACGCCGGCCCGGTCGGCGGGTTGCTGGGCTCGGAGCTGCGGTCCCCCGCGTTGCTGTGCCACGTCGGCGGGCTCGCGCGCGGCCTCGGCCGGGGCGGCACGGAGCGGTGGCTGCGCGACTTCGTGAGCAGCGGCCGGTCGTGGTGCGCGCGGGAGTTCACCGGCACCGAGGTCGACCACCTGTGGATCCCGTGGCTGCTGCACGCCGGCCTCGCGCCCGACCAGGCGTCGGGCGGGTTCCTGGTGCCGGTGCTCGCCGCGACCCTGCACGGCTTCGGCCTGCCCGTGGTCGAGGGTGGGGCCGGGCGGTTCGTCGACGCGTTCCGATCGCTGCTCGAAGAACGCGGGGTGGAGATCCGCACGGGCGCGTCCGTGGAGCGCATCGTCGTCGAGAACGGCCGCGCGACCGGCGTGGTGGCCGGCGGCGAGACCCTGCGCGCCACGCGGGCCGTGGTCGCGTCGGTCACGCCGACGGCGCTCTACGGTTCGTTGCTTCCGGCGGAGTCCGTGCCCGCGGCGGTCGCCGACGAGACCCGCCGCTTCCGCTACGGCCGGGCGGAAATGCAGATCCACGTCGCCCTCTCCGCGCCGGCGGACTGGCGCGACGAGCGGCTGCGGGAGATCCCGCTCGTCCACGTCACCGACGGTTCGGCCAGCACCGGCATCGCTTGTGCCCAAGCCGAAGCCGGCCTGCTGCCCGAACACCCGACGGTCGTGGTCGGCCAGCAGTACCTGCTCGACCCGTCGCGGGTCCCCGCGGGCGCGGGCGCGTTGTGGCTGCAACTGCAGGAAACGCCCTTCGCCCCGTCCGGCGACGCAGCCGGCGAGCTCGACGTCACCGCCGGCTGGACACCCGGCCTCGCCCGCGCTTACGCCGACCGCGTGCTCGACCGCGTCGCCCGCCACGCACCCGGCCTGCGTGACACGGTGCTGGCCGTCGACGTGATCACCCCGCCCGACCTCGCGGCGGCGAACCCGAACGCCGTCGCCGGGGATCCGTACGGCGGATCCGCCGAGCTCGACCAGAGCTTCCTCTGGCGTCCCCTGCCCAGCGCCGCCCACCACCGCACGCCCGTCCCGGGCCTCTGGCACATCGGCGCCTCGACCCACCCGGGCGCCGGCCTCGGCGGCGGCTCGGGCCATCTCGTCGCGCAGAGCCTGGTCGCTCCTTCGCGCATCGAGGCCACGAAGGCGGCGGCCACGTCGTGGCTGAGCCGACTGTGGAGGCCGGCCTCGTCCTGAGGGATGAGGCGGCGCTCGAGGTTCGTCCGCGCGGTCGATCTTCGCCGGTGCGTGATCCGCGAGTGTCGACGCATCCGCACGCGACGGACGGAGAGACCCGATGCTGAAGACGGACTTCATCCCCGAGACACCCGAGGCGCACCGACTGCCGCAGGGCCGGATCGCCGGGCTGCCGGCGTGGTACTTCGTGCTCGTGGGCCTGCTGGCGGCCAGCGGCGACTTCACGGCGCAGTTCCAGGACCGCTACCCCTGGGTGGCGCTGCTGCCGCTCGCGGTGCTCGGCGTCCATGCGGTGCTGTGGTCGACGATGCTCATGCGGCGCCGGCAGCTGCTGCGCGCGATCTGGCGGCGCAAGCAGGCGCTCGGCCTCGTGGCGGCGCTGTTCGTCGCGCGGCTGGTCGTGCAGGTCGTGCTGACGCGGGTGACCGATAGCGTCGCGCCGCTGCACAGCTACACCCACCTGATCCTCGGCATGATGCTGCTGGTGGTCACGACGGTTGCGGCGTGGTTCGACCAGTGGCTCGTGCTGCGCGTGGTGAACAAGGACCGCTAGGCGCCGAAGACCTCCGCGTTGTGCTGGCCGACCGACGGGGCCGGGCTCGGCGCCGCGCGCATGCCGTCGACCAAGACAGGCGACTTCGGCGCCCAGTGCGGGCCGACGCCGGGCTGGTCCAGTGCGGCGAACAGATCCTGCTCGGCCAGCGCCGGATCGCGGCCGACCTCGGCGAACGTGCGGTAGCGCTGCCACAGCACACGGTGGTCGTCGAGAGCCTTCGCGACGTCGGCGAAGGGCGTGGCCTCGAACCAGCGAGCGAGCAGCGTCGAGATGAGATCGCGGTGCTCGAAGCGGGCGGCTTCGCCCGTGAAGCTCAGGCCGAGGGCTTCGCCGAGCGCGGCGAACGCGGCGGTGAGACCCGTGGCGGCGAGCAGTTTCGTCCAGTGCCGTTCGGTCAGCACGACGATCACCACGGCCACGCCGTCGGCCGTGGTGAAGTCTCGACCGTAGGTGCCGTGGATGTCGTTGCCGGACTTGGCCCGGACGTGGTCGGTGACCTGGGCTTCGGCGAGGTACCCGAGATTGCCGGCGGTGGCGAGGGCGACGTCCTCCAGCGCGACGCGCAGCGCGGCCCCTTCGCCGGTGGCGCAGCGGCGTCGCTCGGCGGCGAGCAGGCCGGTCGCGAGGTAGAGGCCGGCGGCGATGTCCCACGCGGGCAGCACGTGGTTGACCGGACCGGGCACGTCGGCCGGCCCGGTCACGAGCGGGAACCCGGTGGCCGCCTGCACCGTGTAGTCCACCGCGGCGCCCCCGTCCCCGCGACCCTCGAGCAGCGCGTGGATCACGTCGGCGCGCCGGGCGGACAGCGCGGCGTAGGTCAGCTCGGGAAACCGGTCGGTGTTGGTGACGACCACACACGGTCCACCGTGGACGACCAGGTCAGCCACCTTCGCACGATCCACTTCGGACGCCCAGTCGACCGTGACCGCGCGCTTGCCCTTGTTGAGCCCGCTCCAGTACAGGCTGGTGCCCGAGTCGGCCAGCGGCCGGCGCGTGCGGTCGGGCGCACCGCCGACGGGTTCGACCCGGACGACGTCAGCGCCCAGCTGCGCCAGGGTCAAGCCGCACAACGGAGTGGCGACGTAGCTGGAGATCTCGACCACCCGCAGTCCGTCGAGCAACGCCTCAGGCATCATCGCGAACCCGCGTGAAGTCCGGCTTGCGGTGCTCCCGGTGCGAGGCGAGACCCTCGCGCACTTCCGGGCCGGCGAAACCGTAGAACTCCAGGGCCAGCGAGGAGTCGAAGATCGCGCCGGCGATCTGCCGGTACCACGCGTTGAGGCTCTGTTTCGTCCACCGGATGGCGTTCGGGGCGCCCAGCGCCAGCTCGCGCGCGAGGTCCCTCGCCGTCGGCAGGAGCTCGTCCTCCTCGTCCACGCACAGCGAGACCAGGCCGATCCGCTCGGCTTCCTCGCCGGTCATCGGCCGGCACGTGAGCAGGTAGTACTTCGCCTTCGCCATCCCGCACAGCAGCGGCCAGCAGATCGCCGCGTGGTCCCCGGCGGCGACCCCCAGCCGCGTATGCCCGTCGACGATTTTCGCCGACTTCGCCACCACCGACACATCCGCGAGCACGCCCGCAACGAGCCCCGCACCGACGGCGGGCCCGTGGATCGCCGAGACGATCGGCTTCGAGCAGTCGATGATGTTGTAGACGAGGTCTCGCGCCTCCCGCATGGTGCGCGAGCGGACCTCGAAGTCGGTGGTCAGCATCTCGACCAGGTCGAACGAGCCGCCGGCGGAGAACCCCTTGCCCTCGCCGCGCAGCAGCACCGCGTTCACGGCCGGGTCGCGATCGAACTCGCGCCACACCTCGGCCAGGTCCCCGTGCGCGCCCTCGCTCACGGCGTTGAGGTTCGGCCCGTCGAGCACCAGCTCGACGACACCGTCCTCGTCCGGGCCATCGACCCTCAGGTGCTCGAAACGCGCGTACCGACTCATCCGGCTCCCTCCTCGGTGACCAGCTGCTCCAGTCTGCCCGACCGAGCACCTCGTCACGCGGCCCGTGGTGGCGCGAGCGCCTGCCGGCTTTGTCCACTAACCAACGCAGGTCCGCTCACCAGGGGGACCACAGCCGGACCCGCAGGGTTTTGTCCACTGACCAACGCAAGTCGGCTCACCAACGGCGACTACAGCCAGGCCCCTCCCGGCACCCCGATCCGAAGCCTCAAAGCACAGCATAGTCTACAAAGGACAACAAGAACGCAACGCCAGAGCTTGCACAAAGCTCACCCACGGAGTGCGGTAAATTCGGGGACGGGGAGTAGCTCGACCAGACGGGATCAGTCCGTCTCCGGCTGCTGCCATTCACGACCAGCGCGCTGCGCGGCAATACGGATCTCGTTACCGGTCTCCCAGCGGCCCTGCACGGGCAGCTCAGCTCGCCGAGGCGCGGGTTCCTCGTCCACGTCCGCTCGAGGGCGGCGCTCCTGTTCGGCCATGGTCATGGCGTCCTCCGTTCTCGTTGCACGACAACGATTCCGGATACCCGCCTTCGCGGCAAGCAAACGCGACACCCCTTCACCCGGACGGTGTGGCACGTGCCCACGCGGAATCGTCAGCAAACACGACCGTCCGCAAAGTTCGCAAGCCGACGACATCGGCAAACAGGAAGTCCTCAGTGGACTACCGCTGAGTTGGCCCAACGACGAGACGTCAAGCCCGGGAAAGTCCCAAGTGGTCCCGCAGCGTCGGCCCGGAGTACTCCGTCCGGAACACGCCGCGGTCCTGCAGCAGGGGCACGACCGTGTCCGCGAACTCGTCGAGCCCACCGGGCGTCACGTGGGGCACGAGGATGAAGCCGTCGGCGGCGTCGTTCTGCACGAGGTCGTCCATGGCCGTCGCGACGGTCGCCGGCGAGCCGATGAAGGTCTGGCGGCCGGTGACCTCGACGACGACCTCGCGCGCGGTGAGCCCCTTGGCTTCGGCGAGCTGACGCCACTCCTGCGCGGTGGCCAGCGGGTCCCGGTACATGCGGACGCTGGCGCGGCCCTTCGAGATGAGGTCGTCGCCCACGGCCGGGTCGAACGACGGCAGCGGGCCGTTCGGGTCGTAGCCGGAGAGGTCGGTGTTCCACAGCTGCTCGAGGAACTTCACGGCCGTCTGCTCGCTGACCTGCTGCAGCCGCACCTCGTGGGCCTTCTCGTGGGCGTCGGCGTCGGTGTCGCCGAGGACGAAGGTCGCGGCGGGGAGGATGACGAGCTCCTCCGGGGTCCGGCCGAACTTGGCGAGGCGGCCCTTCACGTCCCGGTAGAAGGGCTGTCCGGTTTCCAGCGTGCCGTAGCGGCTGAAGATGGCGTCGGCGGTGGCGGCGGCGAACTCGCGGCCCTCCTCGGAGTCGCCGGCCTGGATGGTGACCGGGCGGCCCTGCGGCGCGCGGGGCACGGGGAAGCGGCCCTCGATGGTGAAGTGCCCGTCGTGGTGGGCGAACGCGCCGGCTCCGGCGTCGGACAGGAAGCGGCCGCTCGCCTTGTCCGCGACGACCTCGTCGCCGCGCCACGAGTCGAACAGCTCCCAAGCGGTCCGCAGGAATGTCTCGGCGCGCGAGTACCGCTGGTCCTGCGGCAGGAAGCCGCCGCGGCGGAAGTTTTCGCCGGTGAAGGCGTCCCACGACGTCACGACGTTCCAGGCCGCGCGCCCGGCCGAGAGGTGGTCGAGCGACGCGAACTGCCGGGCCACCTCGAACGGCTCGTTGAACGTGGAGTTGATCGTGCCCGCGAGCCCGATGCGCTCGGTGACGGCGGCCAGTGCCGAGAGCACGGTGAACGTGTCGGGCCGGCCGACCACGTCGAGGTCGTAGATGAGGCCGTTCTGCTCCCGCAGCCGCAGGCCCTCGGCGAGGAAGAAGAAGTCGAACTTGGCGCGCTCGGCCGTCTGGGCGAGCTTCACGAACGAGCTGAACTCGATGTGGCTGCCCGCATCCGGGTCACTCCACACGGTGGTGTTGTTGACACCCGGGAAGTGCGCGGCGAGGTGGATCTGCTTCGGCATCGGGTCCCTCCTCAGGCGGCGTAGCGGTTCGCGGGGCGCGGCAGGCCGAGCAGGCCCCGCAGCGTGGTGGCTTCGTAGTCGTGGCGGAACGCACCGCGCCCGCGCAGCTCGGGCACGAGACCGCGGGTGACGGCGGTGAGGTCGTCGGGCACGGTGCCCGGGCGCAGGCGGAAGCCGGTGAGGCCCGCGGCGTGCCAGTCGAGCAGCAGGTCGGCGAGTTCGCCGGGCGTGCCGGTGAACACGGCGGCGTCGGAGGTGTACTCGGCCCCTGCGACGTCGTCGAGCCGCGCCTTGCGGGCGGCCGCGGCCCCCGGCTCGTCGTCGAGGAACACCACGAGATCCGCGAACACCCGCAGCCGTTCGTCGAGGCCGGCGCGGATCTTCGCGGCCTCGGCCCGGTCGTGCGGCGTCACATAGACGACGTCCGCCGCCTGGTCGGCCAGCCGGTAGGCCTCGTCCGTGTGGGCCAGCGCGGCGACGGGCGGCTGGCCCTGCGGCGGCCGCGGCGTGATCGACGGGCCCTTCACCGAGAACCAGCGGCCCTCGAAGTCGATGTAGTGCAGCTTGTCGCGGTCGACGAACCGGCCGGTGGCCACGTCGCGGATCTCCGCGTCGTCCTCCCAGCTGTCCCACAGCCGCCGCAGCACCTCGACGTAGTCCGCGGCCTCGGCGAACAGGTCGGTGGTCCCGCCCGGCGAGCGTCGCCCGAAGTTGCGGTATTCCGCGTCGTCGCGCGACACCTGCACGCGCACCCCCGCGCGTCCGCCGCTGACGTAGTCGAGCGTCGCGATCGCCTTCGACAGGTGGAACGGCTCGGTGTGGGTGACGACCGCCGTCGGCACCAGCCCGATGCGCGAGGTCAGCGGTGCGACGCGCGACGCGATCAGCACGGCGTCGAGCCGGCCCTGGACCACGTCCGCACGGTCCTCCACCCCGGTGCGCAGGGACAGGAAGTCCTCGAACGTGACGAAGTCCAGCTTCGCCGCTTCGGCCTCCTGAACCAGGTCGGTCCAGTACCCGGCCGTGAGCAGCTCGGCCGGTCGCGCCGCCGGCTCCCGCCACGCCGCCGGGTGCCAGCCCGCCCCTTCCAGAGCGACGGCGAGCAAGGGTCCACCTGCCATGAGACGCGTCCTTCCGCTCGGGCTGCCACTCGCAGTGTGCGCCGGTTCGCGGGGACTCGGCAGCGGCAACCAGCCCTTGGGAAGGCCGGGGTTTTCCCACCCGATCGGGAATAACGCGCCGGGAGTAGCGTCCACCTGGGAATTCGTCGCGGACGAGGGAGACAACGATGGCGGGAGAAGGCCTGGTGACGGTGGCGAGCAGCCGTCCGGTGGGCGAAACGATCGATCGGCTCGTGCAGCTGGCCGAAGGCGCGGGACTGATCGTGTTCGCGCGCATCGACCACGCCGCCAACGCCGAGGCCGCGGGACTGCAGCTGCGGCCGATGCAGCTCCTCGTCTTCGGCCACGGCAAGGGCGGCACCCCGCTGCTGGCCGACGCGCCGACGAGCGGCCTCGACCTGCCGCTCAAGGCCCTGGCCTGGGAGGACGAGCAGGGTGCGGCCCACGTGACCTACAACGACGCCGCGTGGCTCGCCGAGCGGCACCAGGCCGGCGACGGAGTCGCGGGGGTCATCGAGGCACTGGGCAAGGGCCTGTCGACGCTGGTCACGAAGGCGACCGAATAGCGATCGGCGCGCGGGCGCGGTGATCGGGTCCCCCTGATCACCGCGCCCCGGTCCGCGAAACAGACGGACGCTCGACCTCAGCCCAACAACGACGTGTGCCGCGCCGCGGTCGTGACCGGGCCCGACAACGTGGGCTGCAGCCGGCGTGCCGCGTCCAGGTGGTCGGCTGTCCAGATCATCTTCACGGCCGTCGCCGTGCCCTGGTGGTCGTGACCCGAGAGGTCGCGGTGGACGGCGGTGAGCAAGCGGGCGTCGGCGGCCGGGTCGCGCGACTTGACGGGCGGGACGGTGCCGGAGCCCCTGAGGGCGGCGGCGGTGGCCTCGTACCAGTGCGCGACTTCGTCACCCGAGGCGAGCACTTCGGCGCGGGCCGCGGTGCGGTCGCCGCCCGGGCCCCCGGCGTCGCGGCGCCAGAGGTCGAGCACGGCTTCCGCGGTGAGGCGCAGGACTGCGACGGCCGTGATCATCGCGGCGACGTCGGCCAGCGGCACCTGCTTGGGGCCGCGTTCGGTGAGGAAACCGCGGAAGGTGTCGTCGAGGCGCCGGGCCGCGGCGGCGGCGCGCCGGCTCTCCTCACCGGGCTCGGTCGTGGCGGGCACGAGCGCGTCGCAGCGGCTCACGCCGTACTCGACGGCTTCGCGCAGGTAGCGGGCGCTGTCGGCGAGGGCGTCGGCCACCGTGCGCCGCAGCTCGGCCGCGGCGCCGCGCGGCCAGAACACGAACCCGACCACGAGGCTCACGGCGCAGCCGATCGCCACGTCCTCCACCCGCACCAGCCCGAGCTGCAGCCCGGCCGGCTGGATGAGCGTGAACAACAGCAGCAGCACGACCGTGAACCCGGCCTGCCCGGCGGCGAACGAGATCACGGCCGGGGCGAGCCCGGTGAACACCACCGCGATCGGCAGCAGTACCCAGAACACCCTCGGGTCGTGGCCGAGCACCAGGATCAGGCCGCTGCCGACCACGATGCCGGCGACCGTGCCGAGCAGGGCGCGCACGGCGCTCTGCCCGGTGCTCAGCGCGTTGGACCGCAGCACCGCCATCGTCCCGAACGCGACCCAGAACGAGTGCTCCACGCCGGTCAGCCCGGCGACCAGCACGGCCAACCCGAGCGCGATCCCGCCGCGCACGCTGTTGTGCAGGGTCACCGAGTTCCACGCGACGTGCGCGCCCGTGCGTTCCTGCACCGAGGTCCACGCCGAGCCCGTCCCGTCCGGCCGCCGGCCGATCAGGTGCTCCCACCAGCTGCGCCGGCGCGCGGCCACCGTCAGCTCGATGTTCTGCGCGATCGCCGTGATCGCGAAGCTCATTTCCTGCGCGCGGAAACTCGGTTCGAGCGAGGTCACGAACTCCGCCGTGTCCGGCGCCGGCAGAGCCGAGGTCACCGCGACCTCCATCGCCTCGCGCGCCGCGCGCAGCCGGGCGAGTTCGGTCAGCAGGTGGTCGGGCGCCGACGCGGCGGCTTGCAGCAGCCCGGCGCCGTGGTCCAGCAGCACGGCCGCGGCCAGCTTCACCTCCGACACCGCCGCCGTCGTGGCGCCGTGTCCCTCGGCGACGGGCATCCGGGCCAGGATCTCGTCGAGCCACACGACCTCGTCGATGAGGCGCACGAGCGTGCGGGTCGAGGTCGTGAGCCCCGTCGGCCGGTAGGGCGTGCCGAAGAACGAATGCCGGAGCGCGGTGACCGCGGCGCTCGACTCCGCGACGACGTCGTCCACCTCCGCCACCAGGTTCGGCAGGAAACCGCAGCGCACGCACTCGACTTCGGTCCGCAGGCGTTGCGCGAGGAGCGCGCAGGCGCGGGCCGTCGCGATCCGCAGCGGGTTGCGCACCGGCGAGGGCCACAGCACGGCGATGGCGACCATCGACACGACCCCGGCCATCGCCCAGCCGAGCAGCCGGTCGGGCAGCGTCGCGAGCGAGCCGGGCAGCGACGCGGGCAGGATGAACGACACGAGCAGCGAGGTCGTCGCGCTCGCGAGCACCGAACTCACCACCGCGGCGAACAGCACCACGAACGCCACCACCACGGTGGTGGCCGCCGCGAGCCAGACGGTGCGCGACACCAGCGTGCCCAGGGAAATCAGCGCACCACCGGCGAGCACGAGTGCACCCTGGGCGAACACGCGGTCGCGAATCGGACCACCGAAGTCGACGAACAGCAGCAGCGCCACCGAGCCGACGGAGGCGAACAGGCCGGTGACGGCATCGCCGAGCACGAGGTTGCCGACCGCGAACAACGACGGCAGCACGATCGCGGCCCGGCCCGTGCGGCGCAGCGCCGAAAGGTTGTTGTCCCGGCTTTGCAGCCACCCGAGAACCGTCACGGCCGTGCCTCCCACCGGTCCGGGGGCACCCCGCGCCCGCCCGCGAGCATGGTCGGGCAAAACCGACCGTGTCAACTGCCCGAGGTCCACGGCGTGCTGGGGGTGGGTGCGTTACCCGCCCGCGCTCAGTCGAGGTCGACGCGCACCGTCAGCAGGTTGTTGCCCAGCGCCCGCACGCCCGCGCTGTTGAGGCGGGGCAACGACTTCAGCCGTGCCCGCGCGTCGTCCTCGGGCAGCACGTGGGCGGTGCCGCGGTGCCAGCGCCCGCGCAGGCGCACCCGGACCCGCGGGTCGGCCACGAGGTTGCGGACGTACTGCGAGCGAGTGCCGAACTCCGACACCAGCCAGAACTCGGCTCCGCTGCGCCGGCCGCCGATGGGCGTGCGGCGGGGGAGCCCCGACCTGCGGCCCGTGGTCTCCAGCAGCGTCTGACCGGGCAGCCGCGACAGCACGGGGTTGGCGACGCGGCGCTGGAACGTCGTCACGGCCCGGTGCCACCCGCTGCCGCGCCGCGCGGTCACGCGCAACCGCCGCGCGGCCACGCGGCGCGCCGGCCACCGGCCGAACGCGAGAAGTCCACAGTGGACGCACAGGCGAAGGTCACGTGATCCAGATTAGTGCTTGAAGGCCGCGGGTGCACGGTGGTCCCCAGGAGCACCTGGCCGGCACCCCCCGGGGATCATCCGTCAACGCGGGAATACCGTGCCGTCGAACAGCTTGCGCGCCGTGCGCACCACGCCGCTGCGGCGGACGCGCGGCGGGTTCTCGCTGTCGTCGACCTCCACCTCGACCTGCAGGTGGCCGGTCGGGTGCTCGACGTCGATGCGCGACGTGCCGGGCAGCTTCGCCAGCTCGTGCCCGACGGCGCCGGGCAGCAGCAGCGCGGTGGCCACGCTCACGGCCCCGAGCACGCCGATCGACGTGTGCGGTTCGAGCGGGATGAACGTGCGCGTGCAGATCGTGCCGCCGTCGACCGGCGGAGCGACGAGCGTGGTCTTCGGGACCGAGCTGTCGCGCACGTCGCCGAGACCCATCAGCTCGCCCGCCCGCAGCCGCAGCGACTGGATCTTCTCCCGCAGGCCCGCGTCGGCCTTGAGCTGGTCGAGCGTCTCGTAGCCGGTGAGCCCGAAGTCGGCGGCCCGGGCGAGGACGACGGGCATGCCGTTGTCCACACAGGTCACCTCCACACCGTCCACAGTGTCCACGAGCCGGCCGGTTGGGAGCAGGCCGTGGCCCGTGGAGCCCGCGGTGTCGGCGAAGTCGAGCACGACCGGCGCCGCGGTGCCGGGCACGCCCGAGATCGCCGTGTCGCCCGAGTAGTCCACGACACCCCCGGGTGTGGGGAAGCGGGCGACGGCGGTGCTGTCGGAGTTGACCATGCGGATGCGCACGGTCGTCTCACCGTCGCCGGCTGGCACGAGGCCGCGTTCCACCGCGAACGCGCCGACGCCCGCGAGCAGGTTGCCGCAGTTCTGCCGGTCGGTCACGGTCGCTTCGGCCACGCCGAGCTGCAGGAACAGGTAGTCGACGTCGGCGTCGGGTGAGGTGCTCGGCGAGATGACCGCCACCTTGCTGGTGAGCGGGTGGGCGCCGCCGATGCCATCGATCTGGCGCGGGTCCGGGCTGCCCATGACGCGCAGCAGCAGGTCGTCGCGCTCGCCCGGGTCGGCGGGCAGGTCCTCGGCGCGGAAGTACGCGCCCTTCGACGTGCCGCCGCGCATCAGCAGACAGGGCACCCCGGAGGAGGAGGTCACGCCTGCTCCTTCGCGTACTCCTCGGCGGTCACCCACCGCACACCCAGCGAAGTGAGCTTCTCGCGCAGCCCGTAGCGGTCGAGCCCCAGCTCGCCGCCGGCGAGCGCCGTCCGCGTCGCCTCTTCCTTGGCCAGGCGCGCCTTCGACGCGGCGATGCCCCGCTCGACGTCGGCCTGCGCGACCCGCAGCACGCCGTCGTCGTCGGCGAGGATCACGTCGCCGGCGTGGATGGTCTGCCCGCCGACGGTCACCGGCACGTTGACGGAACCGGCCGTCGCCTTCACGGTGCCCTGCGCGCTGATCGCCCGCGACCACACCGGGAAGCCCATCTCCTTCAGCTCGGCCACGTCACGCACGCCCGCGTCGATCACGAGGCCCCGCACGCCGCGCGACACCAGCGAGGTGGCGAGCAGCTCGCCGAACATCCCGTCCGTCGACGGGGAAGCGGTGGTGACCACGAGGATGTCGCCCGGCCGGCACTGCTCGACGGCGGCGTGGATCATCATGTTGTCGCCGGGCCAGCACAGCGCCGTCACGGCCGAACCGCCGATGCGCGAGCCGCGGTGCAGCGGGCGGTGCTCGGTGCCGACGTAGCCCACGCGCCCCAGCGCCTCGTGCACCGTGGCGACCCCGAAGCCGGCCAGCTCGTCGATCTTGTCGCCGGGCGCCCGGGGGACGTCGGTCACCACCACGTTGTTCATTCAGCCTGCTCCATCAGTTGTCGGTCTCGCGCAGCGCGGTGATCACGCTGCGCAGGTGCGCCCGGGCCGCCTGCTCGGCGGCGTCGGGGTCACGGCGGGCGATCGCGTCGATGATCGCCAGGTGCTCGGGCAGCGACACGTGCGGCCGGCCCGCCCGCATGGCGAGCCGGAACTGGTGGCGGACGATCTGGCCGTGCAGCCGCTCCAGCAGCTCCGCGGCCACGGACTGGCCCGCGATCTCGCGCACCGTGCGGTGCAGCTCGCGGTTCAGCTCGGAGTACTTCATCGACTCGCCCTCGTCGACGGCGGCCTGCAGCCGCTTCGCCAGCTCGCGCAGCGAGTCGATCTCGTCGTCGGTCACCTTCTCGGCCGCCTTGGCCGCGCACAGGCCTTCGAGCACCATGCGGCACTCGGTGATGGCCACGGCCTCCTCGATCGACACCACCCGCACCCGGGCCCCGCGGTGCGGAATACGCTCGACCAGGCCTTCCGCGGTCAGGTCGATCAGGGCGGCCCGCATGCTCGCGCGCGTGACGCCGAAGGTTTCGGCCAGCTCGGCTTCCACCAGGCGCTGCCCCGGGACGACGTCGCCCGCCAGAAGGGCGGCCCGCAGCGCATCGAGCGCGGCGTGCTTGCCGACCTCCCCTTCCTTCGGCGTGGTGGGCATCCCGGCTCCTCTCTTCGATGGATGACGCTAAGCATCCCATACGAGATTGTCAACAATTTCGTAGACGACTCTTGTGACGATCTGGGTCCACGAGTTACGTTCCCCCGGACCACTCCGGCCGCGAAGACGCGCCCGGCACGACAGGAGATGATCACGACGATGACCGGACCGGCCACGTCACCGCCCGCCGCCTCGGGGGCCAGGACTTCGACCCGCAACGCCGTCATCGGCGCATCCTTCGGCTTCTTCGTCGACATGTTCGACGTGTACCTGCCGGTGGTGGCGCTGACGCCCGCGATGAACTACTTCCTCCCGCCCTCCGTTTCCGCGGGCAGCCGGGCCGTGATCACGTCGCTGATCTTCGTGGCCACCCTGATCGGGCGGCCGCTCGGCTCGATGATCTTCGGCCGCCTGGCCGACAAGGTCGGGCGCCGCCGCGTGACGCTGTGGTCTATCACCGGCTGCGGCATCTGCACGCTGCTCATCGCGCTGCTGCCCGGTTACCACGCCGTGGGCCTGCTCGGTGTGGTGCTGATGGTGGTGCTGCGCCTGGTCGACGGCGTGTTCCTCGGCGGTGAGTACACCGGCGCCACCCCGCTCGCCATGGAGGCGGCCCCGACCGGCAAGCGCGGTTGGTACGGCGGTCTCGTGGGCATGGGCTTCCCGATCTCGTACTGCGCCATTTCGCTGGTGACGTTCGTGATGCTGAAGATCGCGCCCTCGGGTGGCGTGAACTCCGCCTACTCGCAGTGGGGCTGGCGCGTGCCGTTCATCGTGGGCGCGCTGCTGTGCGCGGTGTTCTGCGTGTACTTCTCGCGCACCGTCGAGGAGTCCGAGACGTGGAAGTCGGCGAAGAAGTCGCGCACGCCGATCCGCGACGTGCTCGTGGGTTCCTCGCGCAAGCAGTTCCTCCAGGTGTTCGTGATCATGAGCGGCATCTGGTTCGCCTCGAACCTCGCTTCGGGCCTGCTGCCCAGCGCGCTGCAGTACCAGGCGCACGTGTCGGCGCAGCAGGTCACGGCCGCGCTCGTGATCGTGCAGGCGATCCACTCCGTGCTGTTCCCGTTCCTGGGGGCGCTGTCGGAGAAGATCGGCCGGCGCAAGTTCCTCGCGTGGTCCGGTATCGGCATCGGCGTGGTCTGTGCCGCGGCGTTCGCCACGATCAGCTTCGGCTGGTGGTCGGGCTTCGGCGCGGTCCTGCTGCTCACGTTCGTGATCCGCATCTCGGGCGGCAGCACGTTCGCCGTCACGCCGTCGTACCTGTGCGAGCGGTTCCCGCCCGCCGTGCGCGGCAGCGGCTTCGGTCTCGGCTACAGCATGCCGCTGATCCTGACCTCGTTCTACGCCTACTACCAGGACTGGCTCGGACACATCATGCCCTCGGGTCTCACCGCCGCGGCGCTGCTCGTGCTCGGTGGCGCGCTGGTGTTCGTCGGCTCGCTGATCGGCCCGGAGACCAAGGACGTGGACCTCGGCGTCGCGACGGCGGGCCAGCCGCAGCCGAAGGCGGTCACCGCGTGACGCCCGCCGACGTTCGTACTCCCGCGGAGGCGGCATGAGTACCGCCGACGTTCGTACTCCCGCGGAGGCGGCATGAGTACCGCCGACGTACCTACTCGCGCGGAGGTGAAATGACCACCGTTGCTCTGCTGGGCCTCGGTGAGGTGGGTTCCGTGCTGGCGGAAGACCTGACCGGGGTGACGCTCACGGCGTGGGACGTGGCGCTGGCCGATCCGGCGAGCGCCGCCGCGCGCAACGCCGCCCGGTTCGGGCTGGCGTCCGCCGTGGACGCTCACGACGCCGTCCGCGAGGCCGATCTGGTGATCAGCGCCGTGACCGCGGCCAACGACCTCACGGCCGCGAGGTCCGTGGCTGCCGGGCTGCCCACCGGCTGCTGGTTCCTCGACCTCAACTCGGCCGCGCCGGGCCAGAAGCAGGCCGCGGCCGAGGTGATCGAGGCCGCCGGCGGCCGGTACGTCGAGTCCGCCGTGATGTCGCCGATCCACCCCAAGCGGCTCGCCGCGCCGATGCTGCTCGGCGGGCCGCACGCCGCGGAGTTCGCGGAGTTCGCGCGGCCGCTCGGGTTCACCGGGATGGAGGTCTACGCCGACGTCGTGGGCCGCGCGGCCGCCACGAAGCTGTGCCGCTCCGTGGTGATCAAGGGCGTGGAGGCACTGCTCGCCGAGTCGTTGCTGGCCGCCCGCGAGTGGGGCGTCGAGGGGCGCGTGCTCGGCTCCCTGTCGAACCTCCTGCCCGCCGACGACTGGGAACAGCTCGCCGCGTACATGATCTCGCGCTCGCTGGAACACGGCGTCCGCCGCGCCGAGGAGCTGCGGGAAGCCGCGGTGACGGTGGCCGAGACGGGTGTCGAGCCCGTGATGGCCGAGGCCATCGCGCGCCGCCAGGACTGGGCGGCCGCGCACCGGCCCGCGGACCTGGGGGAGCTGGAGACCCGGCTGCTGCCGCTGCTCGACGCGGTCCGCACGCGAATGTCCGAAGAAGACCGGAAAGGCGACACCGAGTGATCATCGACTGTCACGGCCACTACACGACCGTGCCCGCGGCCCACACGAGCTGGCGGGACGCGCAGCGCGCCGCGTTCGACGCGGGCACCACAGCCCCCGCCTACCCGGCGATCGGCGACGACGAGCTGCGCGAATCCGTGCAGGGTCAGCTGAAGCTGATGGCCGACCGCGGCGTCGACCTCACCGTGTTCTCGCCGCGTGCCTCGGCCATGGGGCACCACATCGGTGACGAAGCCGTGAGCACCGAGTGGGCGCGGGTGAACAACGACCTCGTGCACCGCGTGACCGAGCTGTACCCGGACAAGTTCATCGGCGTCTGCCAGCTGCCGCAGTCGCCGGGCGTGCCGGTGGCGCACTCGGTGGCGGAACTGCGCCGCTGCGTGGAAGAGCTCGGGTTCGTGGGCTGCAACCTCAACCCCGATCCGAGCGGCGGGCACTGGACCGCGCCGCCGCTCACGGACAAGAGCTGGTACCCGTTCTACGAGGCCATGGTCGAGCTCGACGTGCCCGCCATGGTGCACGTCTCCGCCTCGGACAACCCGAGCTTCCACGCCACGGGCGCGCACTACCTCAACGCCGACACCACGGCGTTCATGCAGTTCCTGCAGTCGGACCTGTTCACCGACTTCCCGGGCCTGCGCTTCGTGATCCCGCACGGCGGGGGCGCGGTGCCCTACCACTGGGGCCGCTACCGCGGGCTCGCCGACATGCTCGGCCGTCCGGAGCCGGACGAAGGTGTCATGCCGAACGTCTTCTTCGACACCTGCGTGTACCACCAGCCGGGCATCAACCTGCTGTTCGACGTGATCAACGTGGACAACGTGCTGTTCGGCTCGGAGATGGTCGGCGCCGTGCGGGGCATCGACCCGCGTACCGGCCACCACTTCGACGACACGCGCCGCTACGTCGACGCCCTCGGATTGTCCGCAGAGGACAAGACCAAGGTGTACGAGGGCAACGTGCGCCGTGTCTACCCGCGCCTGGACCAGGCGCTGAAGGCGAGGCTCGGGTGAGCGCGTTCACGGCCGACCCCGGCTGGCTCTCCTACGACCCGGACCCGACGAAGCCGGCCTTCGTGCTGCCGCCGGGCACCGTCGACGTGCACACGCACGTGTTCGGCCCCGGCGACGAGTTCCCGTACGCGCCGGAACGCAAGTACACGCCGACCGACGCCGGCAAGGACAAGCTGTTCGCCCTGCGCGACTTCCTCGGCATCGACCGCCAGGTGATCGTGCAGGCGACCTGCCACGGCGCCGACAACAGCGCGCTGGTCGACGCGCTCGCCGCGGCGGGCGAGCGCGCCCGCGGCATCGCGACGATCCGCGGCACCGAGTCCGACGAAGAACTCGCCCGCCTGCACGCGGCCGGGGTGCGCGGCATCCGGCTCAACTTCGTCCGCCGGCTCGTGGACCCGAAGCCCGACGCGTACTACCACGACCTCGTGGCGCGGATCGCGCCGCTGGGCTGGCACATCGTGGTGTACTTCGAAGCCGCGGACCTCGAGGCGAAGTGGGACCTGTTCACCTCGCTGCCGACCACGGTCGTGGTGGACCACATGGGGCGCCCGGACGTGACGAAACCCGTCGACGGCCCGGAGTTCGGCCGGTTCCGCACTCTGCTGCGCGACCACTCGAACTTCCTGGTCAAGGTCACCGGCCCCGAACGGCTCACCGTCGCCGGCCCACCGTACGACGACGTGGTGCCGTTCGGCCGCGCGCTCGTGGAGGAGTTCCCAGACCGCGTCGTGTGGGGCACCGACTGGCCCCACCCCAACATGAAGAGCCACATGCCCGACGACGGCACGCTGGTCGACTTCGTGCCCCGCATCGCACCGACAGCGGAGGCCCGCCAGAAGCTCCTGGTGGACAACGCGATGCGGCTGTACTGGGCTGATTGAGTGCGGCTGACTGAGTGCGGCTGAGCAAATGCCCGGGCCGGTTCGTCCGATGTGGACGGACCGGTCCGGCTTCATTCGGCCCGTCCGGCCGGCCTTCGAAGGATTTCGCACACCGCGACGGTGGCCACCGCGGAGGGTTGGTCGAGCGCCTCGCTAGCCGGGCTCGGCGTCCGTGGATGACGAGCCACGGCCGGGGGGAGCCTGGCGTGTTCCGCCGCTGATTCCGCCGGCGGCGCACCACGGCCTGCACCGCGCCGGCCGCGGCGGTCACCACGGTCGTCGCGGTGACCGCGATGCGAACGGGCCCGCCCGGGCCGAGCGCGCAGGTGATGATCGCCGCTGCCGCGACCAGCAGCGCGGCGGCGCACAGCGAGCAGGTCAAGACGAGCTCGCGGGCGCGGCGGGTGCGTTCGTCGTCGGTGAGGATGCGGTCGAGCAACTGGAGAAAGGTGAGGTTGACATCGCTCTGGTCTGATTGGTCGGCTTCCGGCGCGAGGGTCATCGGTCTGCCTCGGCCGGACCGAGTGTGCGCAGGGCGAGCGCGGCCGGCTCACCCTGCGCGCGCAGCCGGCCGACGAACCGGTCGGGCGTGGGGCTGCGGTCGACGATCTTCGCGAACGTCGTCGTCGGCCGGACGGGGCCGCGGTCGACGTCGAGCTCGAGGCTGTCGCGGATCATGCCGGCGACCGGGTGGCACAGGTCCGCCACGAGCGAGCACAACGTCGGCCCACGGTCGAGTTCAAGGTGGAGCATGGTTCCGCCCAGGCCGCTCCACACATCGAGCGAGCAGTCGCCGGCGACCAGCCCGATCCGGCGCAGGAGCGCACTGCCCAGCGCGACCGGCCCGCAGTGCTGCCAGTGGAAGTCGTAACCTTGCCGTTCGCCCGAGCTGAGCTTCGGCGAGTGCGCCAGCAGGGGGTCGACGCACCGGCCGCCGTACACGGTGGGCTGGATGCGCCGCCAGATCCGGTCCCAGGTCTTCTCGGTCAGCCGGGGCACGACGACGCGGCTCGGTGTCGGCCGGCCGTCCACGTCGAGGAGGCACAGCCGGAGGTTCCCGTGCTCGAAATCGATGCGCAGCCCGGGTACCCCGTCCCGCCCCTCGTGTGGTTCGAGCGGGGCGAGCAGGGCGCGAAAGAAGCCGGTGGCCGCGCTGTCCCCGAGACGGAGGATCAGTGCCTCGTGGCGGGGGCTCACCTTGCTGATCACCCCGGGCCGACCTGCGTACCGAACCGACAGCAGGAGCGAGGTCTCCAGAACCGACTGGTGGAGCGAATGCGCCGCGGGAATGGCTGCGTCCTGCTCGGTTTTCGCCTCGGAGAGGTCGGCGATGATGGCTTTGTGCGCTTCCTGGTGGGTTTCGCCGGTGTAGCGGCGGCGCAGGAGTGCGAGTTCGGGGACCGCGGTGTGCACGGCAGTGTCCTTCCGTCGTCGCCGCCCGGCTCGGCGCGGAGGGATCCGGCCATGGTTGGACTGGTACCCGTGGGAGGTGGTCGGTGCTGTTCGGTGGTTCGGTCGCCCGGTAGCCGGGAGGGCGACACCAGCTGTGCCCGCACGTTGCGTGGGGCAGCGTAGCCGAAGGTGACCGGGAGACGTCGCGAAAATCCGAATCGATTCACCCCCGACCAGTGCAAACAGGGCCGAGGATCACTCGGACGAGCTACACCAGGTGGGTCAGGCCGCCGGTTGCCAGCCCAGTTCCGGGCCCAGCTTCAGTGCGATATCAGTCAGGATCTGCACGTAGTCCTCGTGCTCGAAGGTGAACGGCAACGCGAACGCCACCTCCGAGACCTCCCGGAACCCGGCATCCGCGTACAGCCGCTCGGCGATCTGCGCCGAGGTGCCCACCAGGTCCTCCGCGAAGGTCATGCGGGCCGGTCCGTGCGCCTTGCCGACGCGGGGCCTGCGGGAAGAGGCATAAGCGTCGTACTTCGCGCGTTGCTCCGGCGTCGCGCTGTCGGTCGGGATGACGACCAGGCCCTGCGACACGCGAGCGGCGGCGCCGAGGGGGTGGTGGGCGCGGAACTCGCGGATCTGGGCGGCCTGGATGGCGGCGAAGTCGATTTCCGTGGCGTCGGGGTCCTCGACGCGCACGACACTGCTGGCCAGCAGGTTCATGCGGTGCTCCCCGGCCCACCGGGCCGAGCGGGTACCCGCGCCGCCGTACCAGAGCCGGTCGGCGAGGCCGGCGGAGTGGGGCTGGACGCGGGGTGAGTAGACCTCGATGCCTTCCGTTCCGCTGAAGTCGGTGGCTTCCTCGCCGCGGATGAAGGACAGGAGGCGTTCCACGCGGCGGTAGCTGAAGTCCTCGGCGGCCGCGGTGTCCGGGTACAGCGCGGGGGCGAGGTGGTCGTAGTGACGCGGTTCGCCGACGCTCAGGCCGGGGTTGAGGCGGCCGCGGGACAGGACGTCGACCGTGGCGAGGTCTTCGGCCAGGCGCAGCGGGTTCTCCCAGCCGAGCGGGGTCACGGCGGTGCCGAGCTCGATGCGGCTCGTGCGCTGCGTGGCCGCCGCCAGCACGGCGACGGGCGAGGAGATCCCGAACTGCAGGTGCCGGTGGCGCACCCAGGCACTGTCGAAACCGAGCTGCTCGCCCAGCTCGATGACCCGCAGGGTCGACTCGTGGCCGGCTGCCGGGTCGTCTTCGTCGAAGAGCCCGATGGTGAGGAAACCCAGCTTGCGCAACGGTTCCGAGGTGTTCGGCACGGCGGTCCTCCTGGCTCCGGGTCCCGGCAAGGACAACCTGGGCTCCGCGGGAATTGTTCCGGGTGTGGCCTGGACCACGCCGGCACGGCCACGTTTGGCCGGAGGGAAAACCGGTTGACGCCGATTCCATACTCGCCGGTATGGGGTCGTGGGGGCGGTTGCAGGTGGTCGCGGTGTTCGGCTCGACCGGGGAAGGGCTGGTGCTGGCGGCGATCCCGCTGCTGGCCGTGTCGATCACAACCGATCCACGCGCCATCTCACTGGTCACGGTGGCGGGGCAGGCGCCGTGGCTGGCGTTGTCGTTGTTCGCCGGCGTGGTGATCGACCGGGTGCGGCGCACGGCGGTGGTGGCGGGGGCGTACGCGGTGCTCACGGCGGCCGTCGTGACGCTCGGGGTGGCCGGGTCCCTGCACGCGCTGAGCCTGCCGCTGGTGGCGGTGGTGGCCTTCGTGGTCACCACGGCGCAGGTGTTCGGCGACGGCGCCAGCGGAGCGCTCGTCCCGGAGGTCGTGGAACCGGAACGCCTGGCGGCGGCCAACGCACGCCTGCAGGTGATCGACCGCGGGCTGGTGCAGTTCGTCGTCCCGCCGGTGACGGGCGTGCTTCTCGGCCTCGGCGCGGGCGTGCCGGCGTGGGCCGCCGCCGCGGCCGCTGTCGGGGCTTTCCTGCTGGTGCGGGGCATTCCGGCGGCATCGCCGGTGAAATCGACGGCCCACCCGATGCGCGACATCGGCGAAGGCCTGCGCTACCTGGTGGGTTCACCGCTGCTGCGGGCGATCACGACTTCCGTCGCCCTCGGGTCCTTCGCGGCCAGCGCCGGCAACGCGATGCTCGTCCTCTTCGCGACGCAGGAGCTGCACCTCGGCCCGGTCGGCTACGGCGGCCTGCTGGCGTGCCTGGCCGTCGGCTGGGTGGCGTCGTCGTTCGTGGTCGACCGCGTGGTGCGCCGGCTGGGCTACTCGTGGTCCATGCGCCTGGCCCAGAGCAGCGGTGTGGTGGCACTGCTGGCGATCGCGGTGGTCCCGCCGTGGCCGCCGCTCGTGGGGCTGGTGCTCGTGTTCCTGACGGCCGGCACGCTCGTGTGGAACGTCTGCTCCCAGTCCTCGCGCCAGCGCTTCACGCCGTCATCGCTGCTCGGCCGCGTGCTGACCAGCCACCGGGCCCTCGCCTGGGGCCTGACGCCGCTGGGCGCCCTCGCGGGTGGGTTCGTCGCCGCGCACATCGGGTTACGGGCGGTATGGGTGATGAGCGCGGTGATCCAGCTCGCCGCCGCCCTGGTGGTGTGGTGGCAGCTCTCGCCGGCCGCCTTCCGGGAGGCCGAGCTGGCGGCAGCCCGGACCGCCTGACCCTCACAGCAAGCTCAGCACCAGCGCCAACGGCGGCCACGCGGCCCGCCCCCGGCGGGTGGCCGTGAACGCGCGCAGCCGCACGTCCGGACCGGTCAACGGCAGCAGCGCCACTTCCGGCCGGGTCGGGCGCGCCACCGGGAGCAGGCCGACCCCGGGACCCGCGACGATCAGGTCCTCCACCAGGTCCAGGCTGTCGGCCAGGTGGGTGACACGGGGGGGTGAACCCGGCCATCGACGCGAGGGTGCGCAGCACGTCCTCGTCGGCGCGGTTGCGGGAGTTGCCGATCCAGTCGTGGTCGGAGAACGCGTCGAACACGGCGAGCGTGCCGGCGCCGGTCACGCGCCCCGCGTCGGCCGCCGGCACGCCCAGGCCCCACGGCGCGGTCCACAGAGGACGGACGTCGACCGAGCGGTCGGTGGTGGCGGGGGCGAGGTCGTAGTCGTAGATCAAGGCCAGGTCGACGTCGTCGGCGAGGAGCTGCGCCACGGCCTCGGCCGGTTCGTACTCGCTGATCACCAGCCGCACGCGGGGGTGCGCCCGCGCCAGGCGGTCCGCGACCGGCAGGACCGAGCGCCGGATCGCCGTCGCGAAGCCCGCCACGCGCACGGTGCCCGCGGGCTCGGCGTGGGGGTCGAGGTCGGCCCGCGCGGTCTCCACCGCGGCCAGGATGGTCACGGCGTGCTCGGCCAGCCGCTGCCCGGCCGGGGTCAGGCGGACGCGGCGGCCGGCGGGTTCGAGCAGCGGCGCGCCGGTCTCGCGAGCGAGGGCGGCGATCTGCTGCGACACCGTCGAGGTGGTGGTGTCGAGCACATCCGCGACGGCCCGCATCGAGCCGAGCCGCGACAGCTCGAGGAGGAACTGCAGCCTGCGGGTGTCCATGAGCCGATTGTCCAGGACTCCTGGACAGTACGTTCACGATCGGCACGTGGACACGAACGGTGTGCTTCCGCTCTCCTGAACGCATGTCTCCCACCCGCAGCGGCGCGGCGCTCGCCGTCGCCGCGATGCTCTGCGTGCAACTCGGTCTCGCCGTGTCGGTCGGGCTCTTCGACCGCGTCGGGCCCGAGGGGGCCGCTTGGCTGCGCCTGGCCTGGGCCGGGGTGCTGCTGCTCGTGCTGGTGCGGCCGCGCCCGTCGTCGTTCAGCCGATCGGCGCTGCTTGCGTGCGTGGGGCTGGGGGTCGTCACCGCGGGGATGACCATGCTGTTCATGGCCGCCGTCGCCCGGCTGCCGCTCGGCACGGCGAGCGCTCTGGAGTTCCTGGGGCCGCTCACCGTGGCGATCGCCCGCGGCCGCGGCGGCAAACGCCTGTGGCCCGTGCTCGCCGCGGCCGGCGTGCTGCTGCTGACCGAACCGTGGCACGGCGGGGCCGACCTGGTCGGCGTCGGCTACGCCCTCGCGTCGGCAGTCTGCTGGGCGATCTACATCCTGCTGACGCAGCGGGTGGGCGACGAGGTGTCGGGCGTGCGCGGGCTCGCGGTGTCCATGCCTGTGGCGGCGATCGTGGCGACGCTGGTGCAGGGATCGGCGGTGTTCGGGCACCTGTCGGGGGAGCTGCTGCTCGCCGGGCTGGGGCTGGCGATCCTGCTGCCGGTGGTGCCGTTCAGCCTGGAGATGCTCGCCCTGCGCCGGCTCACGGCGTCGGCCTTCGGCACGCTCATGAGCCTCGAACCGGCCATCGCGATGGCGATCGGGCTGCTCGTGCTGCACCAGGTGCCGGATGTCGCCGCCGCGGTGGGGGTGGCGTTCGTGGTGGCCGCGGGCGTCGGCGCCGAACGCACGGGTGCCCGCGAACCCGTTGCGGCGCCTTAGATCCGGGCCCGCCGGGACGCCAGGAACGCCCGCTCGGTGTCGTTCGTGGCCAGCGCGATCGCTTCGTCGTAGGCGGCCGCGGCTTCGGCGGTCCGCCCGAGCCGGGCGAGGAAGTCGGCACGGGTGGCGGGCAGCAGGTGGTACCCCGGCAGGTCGAGCTCGTCGACGGTGGCCAGCGCCGCGGCCGGGCCGTGCACCTCGGCGACGGCGACCGCGCGGTTGAGCGCGACGACCGGGGTCGGGGAGTGGCGCAGGAGCTGGTCGTAGAGCGCGAGCACCTGCGTCCAGTCGGTGGCCGGCCCGTCGGTGTGCACGGCGTTGATCGCGGCCTGCAGCTGGTAGGGCCCCGGCTGGTTGCGGCGCAGGCACCGGCGTACCAGGTCGTGCCCTTCCGCGATCAGCTCGTGGTCCCACCGCGACCGGTCCTGCTCGGCGAGCACGATCAGCTCGCCCGCCGGCCCGACGCGCGCGGGCCGCCGGGCCTCCGTGAGCAGCAGCAGCGCCAGCAGCCCGAGCACCTCCGGCTCGTCGGGCATCAGGTCGGCGAGCGCCCGCGCCAGGCGGATCGCCTCCAGGCACAGGTCCGTGCGCAGCAGTTCGCCCGACGTGGAGGTGTAACCCTCGTTGAACACGAGGTACAGCACCGTGAGCACGGGTGGCAGCCGGTCGGGCAGATCCCCCTCGCCGGGCACGCGGTAGGGGATGCCCGCGTCGCGGATCTTCTTCTTGGCCCGCACGATCCGCTGCGAGATCGTCGCCTCCGGCACGAGGTAGGCCCGCGCGATTTCGGGCACCTCCAGCCCGCCGAGCAGCCGCAGGGTCAGCGCGGTCTGCGCGAGCGGCGAGAGCGCCGGGTGGCAACAGGTGAAGATCAGGCGGAGCTGGTCGTCGCGCACGGGTCCCACCTCCTGCGGCTCGTCGGGCTGGTTCAGCAGCAACGCCTGGGCGTGGCGGGCCTCGCGCGTGGACTCCCGGCGCAGGCGGTCGATCGCGCGGTTGCGGGCGGTGGTCACGATCCAGCCGCCGGGGTTGGGCGGTAACGCCTCGGCCCACTTGTCCACGGCCACCGCGAACGCGTCCTGCACGGCCTCCTCGGCGAGCCCGAGGTCACCGAGCAAGCGCGTCAGCGTTGCGACGCAGGGGCCGTATTCGGCCCGGTAGACGCTGTCGAGATCCATCCCGGGTCAGACCTCGGGCACTTCGCCGAACGGGCGCACCTCGATCGCCTGCCGGCACGCCAGGGCGCACCTTAGCGCCCAGACCAGGGCCTGGTCGAGGTCGTCGCACTCGATCACCCAGAAGCCGCCGAGCTGTTCCTTCGTCTCGGCGAACGGGCCGTCGGTGATCGTCGTGGTCCCGCCGGCGCCGGGCCGCACCACGGTGGAGGCGTGCGAAGGCTGCAGCCCTCCGACGAACACCCACACCCCGGCGTCCTTCATGTCGTCGATGACCTGGCCGGTCCGGGCCATCTGGGCCTTGAGCTCCTCACCGGTCTCGAGCTTGGTCTCGTCGAGCTGGACGGCCAGCAGGTACTGCGTCATGGTGAGCTCCTTCGACGGGTTGCCGGTCTCTTACCCTGCCCACGAACCGGCTCGAGCCCATTCGACACCATGGCGGCGGAAAAATCCCGGTCATCCCTCGGCGAGGAGCCTTTTCACGGCTCCGCGGCCGCCGCGGCAAAGTGACCCTTACCTGGGGGTGCGTACTTCTGGTGCGTCCGGATGATGCCTAGGCTGGGGGAATGCACGTGGAAATCTGGAGCGATGTCGTCTGCCCGTGGTGCTACCTCGGGAAAGCGCGGTTCGAGGCCGCGCTCGCGGGGTTCGAGCACCGGAACGAGGTGAAGGTGACGTTCCGGTCGTTCGAGCTCGACCCGTCGCGCGACACGGTGGAACCGTTGCAGGACATGCTGGTCGCGCGGTTCGGCGAACAGGCCGTGGAGATGGAGGAGCGGCTGGCCGGCCTCGTCGCCGAGGAAGGGCTCGGGTACCGCTCGGACCGGTTCATGGGCAACACGTTCGACGTCCACCGCCTGCTGCACCTCGCGCGCGATCGCGGGCTCGAGAACGAGATGGTGAACGCGGTCTTCACCGCCAACTTCGCCGAGGCCCGCCCGCTGTTCACCGGCGACACCCTGCTCGACGTCGCGGTCGAAGCCGGCCTGGACCGCGCCGAAGCCGCCCGCGTGCTGGCCGAACCCACCGCGTACGCGGACGCCGTGCGCGCCGAGGAACGCGAAGCCGCCCAGCTCGGCGCGACGGGCGTGCCGTTCTTCGTGCTGGACCGGCGCATCGGGGTTTCCGGCGGGCAGCCGACGGAGGTGTTCGCCCAGGCGCTGGCCCGCGCGTGGAACGAACGCGCCGCCTAGGTGACTCTCCACAGGGGACGGCCCGGTCCACGCCGTGCCGTCCACTGTGGACGACACCGGCTCAGCCGGACCAGCCACTGAGCCGGTTGAGCAGCCGCTCCAGCACCTCGGGGTCGGCCGCGACCGGTGCGCCCGACACGGGCTCGTCCACGAGCGTGCGGCGTTCCTGGCGGCGCGGCAGGCGGACCTGGCCCGCCGTCATGCCGCCGGGCAGCGTCATTTCGCACCACGTGAGCCGTCCGGCGCGCAGTGGTTCCACGCCGATCCGCTCGCCCGGCGCGGTGCGCGGCGGGTTTGGGCCGACGAGGTCGTCCTCGATCTCGATCACGAGCGTCTCGCCGCGCAGCTGCAGGCGCACGGTGATGAACGCGGGCGCGGCGGGATTGCTCTGGTCCACGATGTCGCCGACGAGGCGGGCCGTGGTGGCGGTGACCTGGTCCAGCATCGGCAGGAGTGACCAGTCCGACAGGATCAGGCGGACGAACAGCTCGGTGCACGGAACCGCACTGGGCTGAGCCACCAGTCGGAGATCGTCCACCTGGGTGGTGCGCGTGCTCAAGCCTCACCTTCCTCGTCGGCTCACTGCCGCCCGGCGCGGGCGGGACCGGTTCGGGGCATCATGCCATCGCGCTCGCGCGGGTTCGCGGCGGGAGGTGCATGTCCGTGCCCGCACGGTCACGCATCCGGATTCGCTCGGTGAACGGCCCAGGTCACAGCTTCGCGGGGCTCAGGGCTCCCGCCCCTGCGGCTCAGGTGTCCTTTTCGCCCAGATCCCAGTACAGGCCGGTCATGATCGCGACGGCCTCGCGCGCCAGCGGAGCGAGCAGGTGCTCGTCGGGCGCGTGCTGGGCGCAAGCCGGGTACGAGTGCGGCAGCCAGATCGTCGGCACGCCGAGGACTTCCGCGAACGCGTCGTTGGGGATCGTGCCGCCGAGGTTGGGCAGGAGCACCGGCGCGGTGCCCGTGGTGCGGGCGACGGAGTCGGCGGCCCAGCGCACCCACGGGTGGCCCGGGTCCGTGCGCGTCGGCGGCCGGCTCTCGGTCACGGCGACCGCCACCATCGGAAAACCGTGCTCCGTCAGGTGCTCGCGCAGCGCGGGCTCGAGCCCGGCCAGGTCGGTGCCGACCACGGACCGCAGCTGCAGCGTCGCCTGCGCGCGGCCGGGGATCGCGTTGACGGGCGAGGCCGGCGAGCCCGCGAGGAACGCCAGCACCTCGACGGTGTTCCAGCCGAACAACCGCTCCGCGGGTGTGAGCCCGGGTTCGCCCCAGTCCTCGTCGACGGCCGGATCGTCGGCGCCCCCGCCCACCGGCACGGTGGCGAGCGCCTCGCGGACCGACGCGGGGACCGCCGGCGGGCGCAGTCCGGGCACGAGGATGCGGCCCTGACCGTCCACAAGGGACGAGATCGCCGCGGCCAGCGTGGTCGCGGCGTTGCGCAGCACCCCGCCCCAGTTGCCGGAGTGGTGGTCGCGTGGGCGCAGGTCGGCGGTGAGCGTGAACTGGGTGACACCGCGCGAGCCGAGGAAGAGCGTGGGCAGGTCGGCGCGCACGCGGGGTCCGTCGGAGGCGATCAGCACGTCGGCGCGCAGCTCGTCACGCAGCTGCCCGCACACCTCGACGAGGCCGGGGGAGCCGCGTTCCTCGCCGGTCTCCACGAACACCACCAGGTTGAACCCGAGCCGCCCGCGGGCCCGCAGCACCTCGCGCAGCGCGAACAGGTTGATCGTGTGCTGGCCCTTGTTGTCCGCCGACCCGCGGCCGTACCAGCGCTCGCCCTCGGCGGCCAGCGTCCACGGGTCAAGGCCTTCGCGCCACCGGGGCGCTTCACCGTTGACGACGTCGCCGTGGCCGTAGAGCAGCACCGTGGGCCGGTCGGGCGACTCGTGGCGGGTCGCGACCAGCAGCGGGCACTCGGGTGCCACCGGGTTCTCGGCCACGCGCGTGCGGCAGCCCAGGGCTTCGAGAGCGGGCGCGAGCTCGTCGGTGAGGTAGGCGCGCAGCCGTGGGTAGCCCTCGGTGAGGTTGCTCTCGGTCCGGTGCGCGACGCGGCCGGCGAGCTCGGCGAAGAGCTCACCGGCGTCGAACCGCGTCAGGGCCTGGTCGATCGTGTTCGCGCGCTGCATCGAGCACCTTCCGGTCGGGGACGCTGCCCTCGGTTCTAGCATCCGATCCCCGGAAAATGGACTCAACCTTTAAGTGGCTCCGCTCGTCTGACCGATCATGTACGCGCGCGGGGACCGGTATGGCCCGAGGTGACAGCGAGTTCGCGGACTTCGTCCGCGCGGTCTCGCCGCGGCTGCACCACGCCGCATACCTGATGTCGGGCGACCGCCACCAGGCGGAGGACGACGTGCAGACCGCACTGGTCCGCACCTACACGGTCTGGGCCCGAATCCGCAAGCAGGACCCGTTCGCGTACGCCCGGAAGGTGCTGGCCAACCACGTGATCGACCGGTGGCGCCGGCCGTACCGCGAGGACGCCACCGAGGTCGTGCCCGAGCGCGCGGTCGAGCGCGACTTCGCCGACGGCGTGGCCGACCAGCAGTGGCTCATGCGCGCGCTGGCGCCACTGAGCCCGCGGGAGCGCGCGATCGTCGTGCTGAGGCACTTCTGGGACCTGTCGGAGGCCGACGTCGCGGCCGAGCTGAAGGTCTCGCTCGGCACCGTGAAGAGCACCAACTCGCGCGCCTTGGCGAAGATGCGCGTGACCGCGGCCGAACGGCGCGCGTGCGCGGCGGGGCGGGCGTCGTGACGGATCTCGGCGAACTGCGCGGCGCCCTCGCGTCACCGCCCGGCGTGGAGTTCGCCGCGGTGGACCTGGCAGACGTGATCCGTCGCGGCCGCCGCCGGCGGCGGGTCCGGCGTCTCTCGGCCGCGGCCGCCACCGTGGTCGCCCTGGCGGGTGTCGTGGTGGGCACCCAGCTGCTGCGCACGCCCGCGGCTGCGCCGGTCACCACGCTGACCGTGACCGCAGCCCGGCCCGAACAGCGCACGGGGGCGCCGATCGGCCCCGTCGTGGGCACCAAGGTGCTGGAGCCCGAGGGCGAGGTCGTGTTGTTCTTCGTGAGCGCGCCCGCCGGGCAGGGCACCTCGCCGTACGAGCTCGTCCTCGGCCACCGCGTGACGGGCGGCCTGCTGGCCGACCTCGCCACCGGCGCCCGGGCGAACTCACCCGGCTTCCACGCCCTCACCGCGGGCCGCCCTGGCCGCGACGTCCCGCTCTACGGCTACTACTCCGGCCCCGCGACACGCATCACCGCGGAGGCGAACGGTCTGAGGTACGGCGCCGAAACCCAGCGCGTCGAAGCGCTGGGCGTGACCGTGTTCTGGTTCCCCCTGCGTGACGCCGGTGCCCTGGGCGGGATGTCGACCTTGCCGATGTACGCCTCCAGCGCGACGGGGGAGTCGTTGCCGAAGTGACGGCTCAGCCGTTGCGTGCCGCTTCCCAAGCCGGGCTGGCGCTGAAGTACGGGATCCGGGGCGAACGCACCACGGTCGTGGGCCGCGTTGTGCGGCGAGTTTTCTCTGTGCGCCAAGGAGTTTTCGTGACCGGGACTCCTCGGCGGGCCATGCCGGCACACCCGGCGCTTCGTCGCTCAGCCCAGCATCGAGCCGCCGCCGAAGAAGGCCGCGACGAACAGCACCACGAGCAGGCCGAGCTGTTCGAGCACACCGAGCGGCAGCGAGCCGTGCGGCGAACTCGTCGTCGAGCACCGAGGTGGCCGTGGTGAACAGCAGGCCGAGCACCACGAACACCTCGGCGGGCACGATCCGCACCAGCAGGTGCGCGGGGCGCCCGCACACCACCGATGGCAGGCCGCGCCGCCGGAGCCACTGTTCGGCGGCTTCGCGGTCGTAGATCTCGTCCACGTCGGATGACCTTGACGGGACCGGCGCGGCACCCGCTCGAAAACGCTGATCAGCGCCGGCGCTTGCGCAGTGCTTCCCGCGATCGGCGGCCGAGCACCAGCGTCGGCACCGCGAGCGCCGAACCCACGCCGAGCGGGATGCCCTGCTGCCACGCCGGCGCGCCGAGCGCCACCGGTGTCGCCGAGTCCTGCGCGTCGAAGTCGCTGACCCCGCCCCAGCGTGACGGCGGCAGCACGATGAACCGCGCCTTGCCGATCACGTCGTCGATCGGCACCGTGCCGTTGACGCCGCCCCCGCCCTGGCAGCGGGAGTCGCACGAGTCGTTGCGGTTGTCGCCCATCACCCAGAGGCTGCCCTGCGGCACGGTGACCGGGGCGAACGTGTCCTGCGCCGGGTTGTTCGGGTCGACCCAGTGGATGTAGGGCTCGTCGAGCGCCTTGCCGTCGACGATCACCCGGCCCTGTGGGTCGCAGCACTGCACCGTCTGCCCGCCGACGGCGATCACGCGCTTCACGAAGTCCTGCTCGTCCGGCGGTGCGAAGCCGACGAGCGAGCCCAGGCCGCGCAGCGCCTTCGCGAAGATGTTGCTCGGCTCCTGCGGCGCGATCTCGTGCTCGGTCCAGGGACCCGGGCCGCGGAACACGATCACGTCACCCGGCGACGGATCGGTGAAGTCGTAGGTGACCCGGTCGACGACCACGCGGTCGCCGAAGCACCCGGTGCAGCCGTGGAGCGTGGTCTCCATGGACTCGGACGGGATCATGAAAACCTTGGCCACGAACTGCTGGATCAGGATCGTGAGCACGAGGGCGATCACGAGCAGGATCGGCAGTTCCTGCCAGAACGGACGTTTCTTGCGCGCCTTGCGTCCGCGACCGTCCGAATCGGACGAGTCGCCCGCACCGTCCTGATCAGGACGTTCGGGGTCACTTTCGGCGGAGCCGCGGGGGATGGGGTCGACCACGGGGCCAGGCTACCGACTTCCCGTGCGGCGCCGCCGCAGCGCCACGGACCACGATCGGGGTGTCGTCCCGCTGATCGGATCGCCGGGATTGCCCGCCGTCACGCGCGCCCGGCGTGAAGTGGCCTCGACGGAGCGGAGACACCCGGGCTGAACTGCGCGAACCCTCGTGCCGCGCGAGCTGGACCCTATGCACTCCCCGGTTTCTCAGTGCCCGAACGCCTCCGCGAGCCACCACGAACCACCGTCGTCGGCGACTTTCGCGTCGATCACCAGCGGGGTTTCCCGGGGACCGGCCAGCCACGTCGTCACGGTGGTCAGATCACCGACTTCCCGCACGGTGACGCCGGTGCAGCCGAACCCGCGTGCGATCGCCGCGATGTCCGTGTCGGGGAAGCGCACGGTGTCGAGGTCGGCGTCGCCGAAATGGTGGACTTCGGCACCGTAGGCGGCGTCGTTGTAGACGACCACCACCAGCGGAAGCCGCAGCCGCACGGCGGTTTCCAGTTCGGCGATCGCCATGTGGAAGCCGCCGTCGCCGGCGCCGAGCACGGGCAGGCGGTCGGGCCGGGCCAGCGCGGCGCCGATCGCCGTGCCCAGGCCGAGGCCGACGCACTGGTAGGCCTGCGTGAAGCAGAAGCCGTTCTCGTCGGGCACCGACAGGTAAGCGCTGGGGTAGCCCATGAAGTTGCCCGAGTCGATCGACACCACTCGCCGGGCCGGCAGCAGTTCGTCGAGGCGGGCGCTGAGCGTGCGCGCGTCGATGCGGCCTTCGCCGGACCGGTCCGGGTGGGCCACGTCGTTCCAGCGCACCTCGGCGGCCAGCCGCGCGGCGAGCTCGGGGCTGCGGTAACCGTTGGCCTGGTGGCCGCGGGCCTCCAGCAGTTCGAGCACGTCGGCGGCCGTCGCCGCGACGTCGCCGACCACGCCCAGGTGCACGGGCCGGTGCGCGCCCAGCGCGGCCTGCTCACGGTCCACCTGCACGAGTCGCGCCTGCGGGCCGAGCAGCTTGCCGTGGCGCGTGGTCCACATGTTCAGCGCGCAACCCCAGCCGACCACGAGGTCGGCATCGGCGATCAGCTCCGCGGTGAGCGGGGACGAGAACCCGCCGCTGATCCCCAGCGACCATGGGTCGTCGTGGAAGAGACCGTTGGCCACGGCCGAGGTGGCGAGCAGCGCGCCGGTGACGTCGGCCAGGGCCCGCAGCGGGGTGGCCTGGCCACGCGCACCACGCCCGGCGATGAACACCGGGCGCCGCGCCCGGGACAGCAGCTCCGCCAGCTCACCCGACACGGCGGTCTCCGGCCGGATCGGCGCGGGACCGGTCAGGGGCGGCACCGCGCCCGCCGCGCCGGCCTCCTGGGCCTGCAGGTCGATCGGCAGGCTGAACACCACCGTCCGGCTCTGCTCGCGGGCCGTGCGGAACGCGCGGACCGTGTCGGCGAACGCGGTTTCGGCCGAGTGCACCCGATCGGCCACCGCGCCCACCGCGACGCCGAGCGCGTCCTGGTCGATCTTGAAATTCGACAGCACGGCGCCCGCCGCGGCGTCCGCGGTCACCACGACCATCGGGGTGCGGCTCTTCGCCGCCTCCGTGATCCCGGTGATCGCGTTGGTCAGGCCGCAGCCCTGGTGCAGGCTCAGCACCGAGACCTGGCCGCTCATCCGGGCGAACGCGTCAGCCATGCTCGCGGCGCCGCCTTCGTGCCGTGCGGCGACGAAGCGCACGCCCGCCGCCCGCAGCGCGTTGGTCACCTCGAAGTTGCCGCTGCCGACCACCCCGAAGGCCATGCCCGCTCCGAGGTCGGCGAGCGTGCGCCCGACCAGTTCGGCTACCTTCACGCGCCACGCTCGACGAGCGCGAACACCCGGGCCGGGCTGCCCGAGCCGCCGACGATCGGCAGCGGGCTGATCACCAGCATCGCGCCGGTCGCGGGCAGACCGGCCAGGTTGCGCAGCTGCGTGAGGCCGAACTTGCCCGCGCCGAGCAGCAGTTCGTGGCACGGGAACGCCGGGTCGAGCCCGGGCGCCTGGCCGGCGTCGGTGCCGACGGTCTCCACGCCCAGGCCGGCGATCGGCGTCTCCTCGGCCAGCCACTTCGCGCATTCCGGCGACACGCCGGGGGTGTGCGAGCCGGTCTCGTCGGCGTTGAGGAACTCGTCCTGATCGCTGGAGTGCACGTCCCAACCGGTGCGGTAGAGCAGCCACGCGCCCGCGGGCAGCGCGCCGTGCTCGGACTCCCACTCGCGCACGTCGTCGATCGAGAGCAGGAAGTCGGGGTTGCCCTCGGCCTTCGCCGACGCGTCGAGCACCACCGCGGGCGCGACGAGCGTGCTCAGCGGCGCCTGCGACACGTCGAGACCGTCCTTTCCGGACAGCCAGTGCACGGGCGCGTCGAAGTGGGTGCCGGTGTGTTCGCCGGTGTGGATGTCGTTCCAGTACCAGCGCGGGCCGCGCTCGTCGTAGCGGCTGATCTCCTCGAGCCGGAACGGGATCGTGTTCGCGAACGGCTCGGGCAGCTGCAGGATCGGGGTGCTCGAGGTCAGGGGAGCGGTGAGGTCGACGACCTCGATGCCGCCCCCGGTGATCGCCGCGCTCAGCTCGGCCAGCAACGACATGCGTCCTCCAGGTGCTCGTCCGGGAAACCCGGACAGACCCTATGCCCCGCAAGGGGTTGGGGGGAACCGCTCAGCCGGCGCGCAGCCCGTAGAACCCGGCGATGTGCCTGGTCACCTCGGCCGACGCGCGATCGGGGTCGCCGGAGTCGATCGCGTCGAGGATCCAGGTGTGCTCGGTCGCGAGCCGGCGCGCGGTGGCCGGCCAGTCGGCCGTGCGGGCGTACCCGGCGGTCATCTCGTCGCCCACGGCGTCGCCGAGCGAGGCGAGGAGCACGGCGGCCAGGTCGTTGTGCGCGGCGCGGGCCAGGCCGAGGTGGAAACCGGAGTCCAGCTCGCGGAAGCGCACCCGCGTCACACCGGGGCGGCCCATCTCCTCGGTGACTCCGCGCAGCTCGTCGAGATCGGCGCGCGCCGCGCCGCGCGCCGCGCCGCGGGCCGCGCGGGCCGCCGACGAGCGTTCCAGCTCGAGCCGGATCGACATCAGGTCGCCGGCGCCGAAGCGAGCGAGCGCCAAGTGCAGGCGCAGCAGTTTGTGCAGGCCCCCGGTCGGCTCGCCCGCCACGACCGCGGCCGCCGGTCCCACGGCCGCGGGTTCGAGCACGCCCGCGGCCTCCAGCGCGCGGACGCCTTCGCGCACGTGCGCCGGCCCGACCCCGAGCGCGCGGGCGAGGTCGCGTTCGGCGGGCAGGGGATCACCCGCGCCCAGCCGTGCGGTGAGGATCCAGTCCTGGATCCCGGCCAGCGCCTGGCCCGGTGACCCGAGGTACCGCACGTTGTCCGGTTGACCCATCGATCGGATCGCCTCCTCGACCGCGTTGTCGGATTTCCGGCTGGTCCGAGCCTAGGACAGTGGTGGTCAGACCACAATGTGGCCTGCTACGGATGGAGCAGATGACCGGGTTCGGGCAGGTCGAGCTCGGCGGCGGCAGGCGCGAAGAACGCCTCCACGGCGGCTTCGTCCACTTCCGCCAGCTTGCCCGGGCGCCAGCGTGGCGCGCGGTCCTTGTCGAGGATCGTGGCGCGGATGCCCTCGGCCAGGTCGGGGTGGGTCAGGAACCGGCCGCACAGCCGGAAGTCCTGGCGCAGGCACTCCTCGATCGACGTCATCGTGCGGGCCCGGCGCACCGCCTCCAGTGTCACCTTGAGCGCGGTGGGCGCGGCGGCCCTGAGCGCGGCGACGGCCTCGCGCGGCGCCGGGTCGTCGATCGCCTCCAGGCGGTACAGCACGTCCTCGACGGCGGCGGCGCCGGTGTACGCGTGGTCGATCCAGCACCGCGCGGATGCCAGCGGCGCGGGGCCGGGATCCTCGGCGTACTTCGCGGCGGTGGCTTCGGGTGGTGCGCCGGCGGCCAGGTCGTCGATCAGCCCCGCCAGCCGCCCGGCGGGCACGAAGTGATCCGCGAGTCCACAGTGGACCGCGTCGGCCGGGCCCGCGCGGTCCGCCGTCAGCGCGAGGTGCGTGCCGAGCTCCCCGGGTGCACGGGCGAGCAGCAGCGCGCCGCCGACATCGGGTGCGAGCCCGATCGCGACCTCCGGCATGGCGAGCACCGAGCGTTCGGTCACGACTCGCGTGGGCACGTGCGCGCCGATGCCGATCCCGCCGCCCATGGTGATGCCGTCCATGAGCGCGACAACGGGTTTCGGGTAGTGCGCCAGGCGGGCGTCGAGCCGGTACTCCTCGCGCCACAGCGTCAGCGCCACCGCCGGATCCCCGACGGCCGAGGAGTGGACCACGCCGATGTCGCCGCCGGCGCAGAACGCGCGATCGCCGGCGCCGTCGAGCACCACGGCGGTCACGGCCGGGTCGGTCTCCCACTCGTCGAGGGCCGCGGCCAGGGCTCGGATCATGGGCAGGTCCAGGGCGTTGAGCGCCTCCGGCCGGTTCACGGTCAGCCTGCCGATCGCACCCTGTCTGCGTGCGAGCACGGTTCTCACTTCGGTCACGTTCGCCCTCCTGCGGCCGGGTGGTGGCGGCTCCCAGGGTTGCACAATCCATGCGCCCACTTCTATGGTCAGACCACATGCAAGGCAGGACCAGATACGACAACGGTCGTGAGGCGAGGTGTGGACACGGTGGGTGAGAGCGGCGGCGAACCGATCCGGGTGATGCTGGCCAAGATCGGGCTGGACGGCCACGACCGGGGGGTGAAGGTGGTCGCGCGGACCCTGCGCGACGCGGGCATGGAGGTGATCTACACCGGCCTGCACCGCAGCCCCGAGCAGGTGCTGGAGGCGGCCGTGCAGGAGGACGTCGACGTGCTCGGCGTCAGCCTGCTCTCCGGCGCCCACATGCCGATCTTCACCCGCATCTTCGAGCTGATCGACGCGATGCCCGACCGGCCGGGGTTCGCGATCGTGGCCGGTGGCGTGATGCCGGACGAGGACGAGGAGACGCTCAAGAAGATGGGCGTCGCCGAGGTGCTCGGCCAGGACACCACCCCGGAGACGATCGTCGAGCGCATCCGCGCGCTGGCCGGCGTGACGGAGGAGGCGTGATGGATCCGGTGAACGCGATGGAACAGTGGAGCTGGCCGCCGCGCTACGACGAGACCTACCGGCCACCTTCGGGGCAGAAGCACTGGTTCCCGCACCGCGAGACCATGCCGGCGGGCGAGCGCGACGAGGCGATCCTGGCCCGCATCCGCGAGGTGATGGCCTACGCCTGGGACCACGCGCCGTTCTACCGGCGCAAGTGGGAGGAAGCGGGGATCCACCCGTCGGCCATCCGCGACCTGTCGGACTTCGAGAAGGTCCCGGTGGTGCGCAAGGAAGAGCTGCGCGCCGACCAGGCTGCCCACGAGCCGTTCGGCAGCTACCTCGCGGTGGACCCGAGCGAGGTCAAGCACGTGAACGGCACGTCGGGCACCACCGGCCGGCCCACCGCGTTCGGGATCAGCGAGCTCGACTGGCGCAGCGTCGCCAACGCCCACGCCCGCGTGATGTGGGGGATGGGCATCCGCGAATCCGACACCGTGCTCGTCGCTTCGCCGCTGAGTCTCTACTGGGGTTCGTGGGGCGCCTACATCGGCGCGGAACGCCTCGGTGCGCGAGTGTTCCCGTTCGGGGCGGGCACCCCGGGTCAGACCGCCCGCACGGTGATGTGGATGAAGCAGATGGGCGTCACCGTCTTCTACGGCACGCCCTCGTACGCGCTGCACCTGGCCGAGGTCGCCGTCGACGAAGGCGTGGACCCGGTGGATCTGGGGCTGCGCAAGCTGTTCTTCTCCGGTGAGCCCGGCGCGAGCGTGCCGACGATCCGCGGCCGCATCGAGGAGGCGTTCGGCGCCGAGGTCTACGACTCGGGCAGCATGGCCGAGGTCAGCCCGTGGATGCACCTCGGCGCAGCGAACCACGAGCCGGGTGTGTTCGCCTGGCAGGATCTCGTGTACACCGAGGTGTGCGACCCGGTGGACCACCACCGCGTGGACTACGGGCGTGAGGGCACGGCGGTGTACACCACGCTCGAACGCAACAGCCAGCCGATGATCCGGCTGCTGTCCAACGACCTCACGCGCTGGGAAGCGCCTTCGGCCGACCGCGGGCGCACGTACCCGTTCCTGCCGCAGGGCATCTACGGGCGCATCGACGACATGTTCACCGTGCGCGGTGAGAACGTGTACCCGAGCGCGATCGACGACGTGGTGATGGCCGCCGAGGGCTACGGCGGCGAGCACCGCATCGTGATCAGCCGAAAGTCCACGATGGACACCCTCGCCGTGCAGGTGGAGCACCGCGGGGTCGCGGAGTCCACTCTGGACGGCTGGGCCCGGGCCATCGAGGACAAGCTGCGCCGCGCGCTCGGCGTGGGTGCGCACGTGGTGCCGGTGGAGTACAAGACGTTCGACCGGACCGAGTTCAAGGCGCGGCGGGTGATCGACGACCGCGACCTGCTGCGCCGCCTCGGAAGTGGGTCGTGAAGACCCCGGCCGACGTGGTCGGCCGGGTGCTCGCAGGGGAGCACCCGGCCCTCGCGCGGATGCTCACGTTCGTGGAACGGCGCACCGCCGGCGTCGACGAGGCGCTCGCCGAACTGCACGGCAAGGCCGGGAACGCCCACGTGCTGGGGCTGACCGGGCCGCCGGGCAGCGGCAAGAGCACGTTGGTGAAGTCGCTGACCGAGCACTACCGCAAGGCGGGCAAGACCGTCGGCGTGCTGGCGGTGGACCCGTCGAGTGTGTTCAGTGGCGGCGCGATCCTGGGCGACCGGATCCGGATGACCGGCCTCGCGGGGGACGAGGGCGTGTTCATCCGGTCCGTGGCCACCCGCGGCGCGCTCGGCGGGCTGTCGCGCGCGACGCTCGACGCGATCACCGTGCTCGACGCCGCGGGCAAGGACGTGGTGGTGCTCGAGACCGTCGGTGTCGGACAGGCCGAAGTGGACGTGATCAGCGCGGCCCAGACCGTGGCCGTGGTGAGCGTGCCGGGCATGGGTGACGACGTGCAGGCGATCAAGGCCGGTCTGCTGGAGATCGCCGACGTGCACGTGGTCAACAAGTCCGACCGCGAGGGCGCGGCCAAGACCGTCGCCGAGCTGCGCGACATGCTGCGGCTTTCGCACCGCAAGCCGAACCAGTGGAACGTGCCGATCCAGCAGACCGTGGCCGCCACCGGTGAGGGTGTGCCGGAGCTCGCCGAGCGGTTCGCCGCGCACCTGGCGTGGATGACCGAGCACGGCGAACGCGAGCGGCGCGCCCGGCGCAACAGCGCGACCCGCATCCGGTGGGTCGCCGAACAGCTCGTGCTCGACGGCCTGCGCCCCGGCGTCCCCGCGTTCGACCGGGCGGTGGACGACGTGACCGCGCGCCGGGAAGACCCGCTTTCCGCGGCTCGCCGCCTGGTCGGGCGGCCGGGGGCCGAGACGACTGACGAGGAGGAACTGTGGTGAACGAGCACGACCCGGCCCCGGCCGAGTCCGCACCGGACTCGGCACTGACGACCGAGGCGCTCGTCGAGGCGGTGACGCGTGAGCTCGCCGGCTGGGAGTCCGACGAGCTCGCGGCGTTCGTCGGCCGGCAGCCCGAGTCGCGCGAGGTGTACCGCTCGGGCAGCGGCATGGAGGTGCAGCGCGTCTACACGCCGGCCGACCTGCCCGCCGACTGGCACGAGATCGGCCTGCCCGGCCGTTACCCGTACACGCGCGGGCCGTACCCGACGATGTACCGCGGCCGGACCTGGACCATGCGCCAGATCGCGGGGTTCGGGCAGGCGGAGGAGACCAACAAGCGCTTCCAGTACCTCATCGCGCAGGGCCAGACCGGCCTGTCGGTGGACTTCGACATGCCGACGCTCATGGGCCTGGACAGCGACGACCCGATGAGCCTCGGCGAGGTCGGGCGCGAGGGTGTCGCGATCGACACGCTGCCGGACATGGAGGCGCTGTTCGACGGCATCGACCTCGAGAAGATCAGCGTGTCGATGACGATCAACCCGTCGGCGTGGATCCTGCTCGCGATGTACGTCGCGGTGGCCGAGCAGCGGGGTTACGACCTGAACAAGCTCTCCGGGACGATCCAGAACGACATCCTCAAGGAGTACGTGGCGCAGAAGGAGTGGGTGTTCCCGGTCCGCCCGAGCATGCGAATCGTGCGCGACACCGTGGTCTACGCCAGCGAGCACATGGCGCGCTACAACCCGGTGAACATCTCCGGCTACCACATCAGCGAGGCCGGCGCGAACGCCCTGCAGGAGATCGCGTTCACCATGGCCATCACGAAGGCCTACGTGGAGGACGTGGTCGCCACCGGCGTCGACGTGGACCAGTTCGCCTCTCGCCTGTCGTTCTTCTTCGTGAGCCAGGCGGACCTGTTCGAAGAGGTCGCCAAGTTCCGCGCGGTCCGGCGGTTCTACGCGAAGATGATGAAGGAGACCTTCGGCGCCAAGAACCCGCAGTCGATGCGGCTGCGGTTCCACGCGCAGACGGCGGCGGCCACGCTCACGAAACCCCAGCCGCTCAACAACATCATCCGCACGGCGCTGCAGGCGCTCTCGGCCGTGCTCGGCGGGGCGCAGTCGTTGCACACCAACGGTCTCGACGAGGCGTACACCATCCCGAGCGAGCAGGCGATGAAGGTCGCGCTGCGCACGCAGCAGATCATCGCCCACGAAACCGGCGTGCCGAACGTGATCGACCCGCTCGGCGGCTCGTACTACGTGGAGAACCTGACCGACCGCCTCGAACAGGGCATCCACGACTACTTCACGAAGATCGAAGAGCTCGGCGGCGTGGTGGCCGCGATCGAACAGGGCTTCTTCCAGCGCGAGATCTCCGACACCGCCTACGACTACGCGCGCCGCAAGGCCAGCGGCGACCGGCCCGTGATCGGCGTGAACTCCTACGTCGACGAGGGCGAGGGCGAGAAGATCGAGACGCACAAGCTCGACCCGGAATCCGAAGCCCGGCAGCTCTCGCGCCTCAAGCAGGTGCGGGCCGACCGGGACCCGGACCGGGCGAAGGCGGCGATGGAGCACCTGCTCGCCGTGGCGGCCGATCCGGCGGCGAACCTCATGCCCGCCACGATCGAGGCCGTGAAGGCACACCTGTCCATGGGAGAGATCACCGGCGCGCTGCGTGATGTCTTCGGCTCCTACACCGAGACCCCGGTGTTCTGACCGAGCCCAGCTCCAGTCCCCACCCCTCTCAACGACGAGAGTCCCGGAGGTGACCTGTGTACACACAGGTTCCCGCGCCACTGGGCGGCAGCCTCGGCTGGTCCGCCCTCGTGTCCGCCCTGCCCCTGCTGGTGTTGTTCGTGCTGCTGGGCGTGTTCCGCGTCCGCGCCTGGCTGGCCTCGGTGATCGCGCTCGTGCTGTCGATCGTGGTCGCCATCGCGGTCTACGGCATGCCCACCGGCTCGGCCCTCGATTCCGCGCTCGAGGGCGCGGCGTTCGGCTTGTTCCCCGCGCTGTGGATCGTGCTGAACTCGCTGTGGATCTACCAGATGACGAAGGTGTCGGGGCATTTCGACGTGCTGCGGCGCACCTTCGCGAAGATCAGCGACGACCAGCGGGTGCAGGGCGTGATCATCGCGTTCTCCTTCGGTGCCCTGCTGGAAGCCTTGGCCGGCTTCGGTGCGCCCGTGGCGATCTGCTCGGTGATGCTGGTGGCGGTGGGGCTGAAACCGCTGAAGGCGGCGACGGTCGCGCTGATCGCCAACACCGCGCCCGTCGCGTACGGCGCCGTGGCCCTGCCCGTGATCACGCTCGCGAAGGTGACGGGTCTGCCGCTCGACGACCTCGCCGCCATGACCGGGCGGCAGGTGCCGATCCTCGCGCTGATCGTGCCGATGGTGCTGATGATCGTGCTCGACGGCCGGCGCGGGCTCCGGCAGGCGTGGCCGGCGGCGCTGGTGTGCGGCGTGAGCTTCGCGGTGGTCCAGTACCTGATGGCGAACTTCGGCCCGGTGCAGCTCACGGACATCGCGGCTTCGCTGGTGTCCGCGGCGGCCGTGCTGGTGCTGCTGCGGTTCTGGAAGCCCCGGCCCGCCGACGCGCCGGATCTCCCGGCCGACGACGGCGGTGTGCGACCGGTGCCCGGCGGCTCGGGTCCCGTGCGGACCGGCGGTGGCGCGACGGCGGCGGCGACGGTGGTGCGCGAGCAGACGGTGGTCGATTCGCGGACCGAGCAACTGCGGTCGTTCGCGCCGTACGCGACGATCATCGTGCTGTTCTCCATCGCCGCGATCCCCGCGGTCGCGGCCGCGCTGGCCACGACGACGAAGACGTTCAGCTGGCCCGGCCTGCACATCGCGACGGCCGAGGGCAAACCGCTGAGCCTGGTGTCGTTCAAGTTCGACTGGCTCGCCGACAGCGGCACGGTGCTGTTCATCGCAGGTGTGGTGTCGGCGTTGCTGCTGAAAGTGCCGCTGCGCCAGGCCGTGCGCGCCTACGGGCAGACGATCGTGCAGCTGCGCACCGCGGGGCTGACGGTGATGGCGGTGCTGGCGCTGGCGTACGTCATGAACATGTCGGGCCAGACGGCGACGCTCGGGTTGTTCCTCGCCGGCGCGGGTGGGCTGTTCGCGCTGCTCTCGCCGCTGCTCGGCTGGTTCGGCACGGCGGTGACGGGTTCGGACACGTCGTCGAACTCGCTGTTCGGCGCGCTGCAGGTGGCGGCCGCGCACGGGGCGCAGCTGCAACCGACGCTGATGGCGGCGGCCAACAGCAGCGGCGGCGTGCTCGGCAAGATGATCAGCCCGCAGAACCTCGCGATCGGCGCCAGTGCCGTGGGGCTCGCGGGCAAGGAAGGCCTGCTGTTCCGGCGGGTGCTCGCCGCGTCGGCGGTGTTCGTGCCGCTCATGTGCGTGCTCGTGTACCTGCAGTCCACGCCGGTGCTGTCGTGGATGGTGCCGTGACCGCCGAGCCCGCGGTCGAGGAGGTCAACGCGACGATCGGGGCGGCTCTGTCCACCTGCACGCTGCCGGCGGCCGACGAGGCGGTGCTGCTCGACCTCCAGCACGAGCTGCTCGAACTCACCGACGCGCTGGCCGCCGGGGCGGCGGTGCCCGAGCTGCCCCGGCTGTGGCGGGCGGCTCGGGAGCTGGGCCCGGTCGTCGTGCCGCGCGGGTTCGAGGTGCTCGGCGGCCCGAGCGCGGCGGCCGGGCTCCTCAACCTGGCGCGGCGACGGCCCGCCGGGCGGCGTGCGAAGCCCCGCCCGACGTGGTCGCGGTGCTGGGCCGGCTGGGTGATGTGCTGCTGGCGATCGCGGTGCGCGCCGAGGAGCGGGAGCGGTCGCTCGGGTTCGCGCGATCGTGTGCCGACTAGTGTGGTCATACCAACAAAGAGGTCATATTGACACTGGTTGCGAGCTCCGATTACCTTGAGTGAGCACTACGCGGTGCAGAGGAACTCCGGTGAGATTCCGGGCCGGTCGCGCCACTGTGATCGGACCCCGCCCGGCGGGGTTCGCAGGCAGACCCTCTCGCCGCGGCCATCCTTGAGCGGGTCGCACGAACCCGGGCTGGAGCGTGAACGCAGTGATGTCGAGGAACCGGTCATGACGACCGAGGCGGCCTGGGAGCCGGTCCGCCGGGTGCGGATGCACGAACAGGTGCTGGCGCAGATCGAGGAGAAGATCCTCGACGGCAGCCTGCGCGCGGGGGAGAAGCTCCCCAGCGAACGTGAGCTCGTGAGCGCGCTCGGAGTCAGCCGCACCAGCGTCCGCGAGGCCCTGCGCGCGCTCGAGGCCATGGGGATCATCGAGGCCCGCACGGGTTCCGGCGCCGACGCGGGCTCCGTCGTCACGGCGCGCTCGACCCCGGCTCTGACCAACCTGCTGCGGCTGCACCTCGCGCTCGCCCGGATCAGTCTGGCCGACCTGGTCGAGACGCGCGTGCAGCTCGAACGCAACGCCGCCCGCGGCGCCGCGGCCGCCCGCACGCCCGAGGACGTCGCACGCCTGGCCGAGCTGGTCGAGGGCATGCGCGAGGCGGACCAGGAGTACCAGCAGTTCAACGCGCTCGACACCGAGTTCCACGTGAGCATCGCGCGGATCTCGGGCAACGCGCTGGCCACCGACCTGATGCAGGCCCTGCGGGGTGCGGTCGAGTCGGAGATGGCGGCGGCGTTCGCGCGGCTGCCCGACTGGCGGGCGGTCGCGGCGGGCCTGGTGACCGAGCACGAGCAGATCCTGCGTGCCATCGAGGCGGGCGACGGCGACCGCGCCGCCGAGCTCGTGGCCGACCACATCACGCGGTTCTACACCGATCGCGTGCTCAATCCCTGATCGCACGGCGGCATCCGGCGCGGTCCGGGTTTCAAGGCGGCGGAGCCCGCCGGCCCGCCGAGTGAGGCAGGCCGGGGCGTCGCCGGTCACCCGCACCAGCTCGTGCCGATCGCACCGAGGTTCGATTCACGCTGCCGCGGTGCGCGACGTCGACTAGACTCGTTTGCCTCCTTTTCCCCACAGGGAGGAGTCGGTCATGAACGACTTCCCCACCTCACAACACAGCCGGCGGGATGTGCTGCGCGCGGCCGCCGCCCTCACGTTGGGTTCGGTGGCGCTGGGCGCCTGCGCCTCCGAGGAGGACACCGGGGGAACCACCGGTGGCCGGGCCCCGCAGGAGACCTTCAGCGAACCGTCCACAAAGCTGTCCGGTGATCTGAAAATCCTTCTCTGGAGCCACTTCGTGCCGAACCATGACGTGTGGTTCGACCGGTTCGCGCGCGACTGGGGTTCCCGGGTCGGTGTCAATGTGACCGTCGACCACATCGACCAAGCGCAGATCCCCACCCGGATCGCGGCCGAGATCCAGGCGCGGCAGGGCCACGATCTCATCCAGTACATCGCGACGCTGTCGCAGTTCGAGCCGAGCGTGCTCGACCAGCGGGACCTGGTCAGCGAAGCGAACGGACGCTGGGGCCAGCAGCTCCCGCTGTGCGAGAAGTCGAGCCTCAACCCCGCCACCGGCAAGTTCTACGCGTATTCGCCGGGCTGGGTCCCTGACCCGGGCAACTACCGCAGGTCGCTCTGGGAGGCCGTCGGCATGCCGAACGGCCCCACCACGTGGGACGAGCTCCTCATCGGCGCGGCGCAGATCAAGAACAGCAAGGGCATCCCGCTCGGGCTCGGAATGTCCCAGGAAATCGACTCCAACATGGTGCTGCGGGCCCTGATGTGGTCCTACGGCGCGTCGGAGCAGGACGCCAACGAGCGCGTCACGATCAACTCGCCGGAGACGATCGCGGCCGTGGAGTACATGACGAAACTCTACGGGCAGGCGATGACGCCCGAGGTCTTCTCCTGGAACGCCGCGAGCAACAACCAGGGCCTGGTCGCGGGCAAGATGTCCTACATCGTCAACTCGATCTCGGCCTGGCGGACCGCCGCCGGGTCGAACCCGGCCGTCGCCGACGACACGTTCTTCGTGCCGGCGCTGCGCGGACCGGAGACCGCACTGGCCGCGCAGCACGTGCTGTACAACTGGATCATCCCGCAGCACGCCACCGGGGTGCCGGCGGCGAAGGAGTTCCTGCTCCACTACACCGCCAATTTCGCCTCGGCGACTTACCAGTCGAAGCTCTACGACTTCTCCGCTTGGTCCCGGCTGACCCCCGAACTGCCGAACTGGCTCGCGAACGACCCGTTCGGCTCCCGGCCACCGGACAAACTGAAGCTCCTGGCCGACGCCGTCCCGTGGAGCGCCAACATCGGTCACCCGGGTCCGGCCAGCACGGCCATCGGAGAGGTGTTCAGCACCTTCGTCATCCCCAACATGTTCGCCAGGGCGGTGCGCGGCGAAGCCACCCCGCAACAATCGGTCGCCGAGGCGGAGGGGCAGATCAACGCCGTCTTCGCCAAGTGGCGTGCCGCTGGGCTCGTCGGCGGCTGAGTGCGATGGCGGTCGTCGAGGTTCGCGACCTGGTGAAGCGGTTCGACGGCGGGCGGGTGCCCGCCATCGACCGGGTGAGCCTGGCCGCCGCGGCCGGGGAGTACCTGGTGCTGCTGGGCCCGTCGGGCTGCGGCAAGACGACCCTGCTGCGGACCATCGCCGGGCTCGAACAGCCGACCAGCGGCGACGTGCTGATCGGCGGGCACGTGGTGACCGGACTGCCGCCCCGGGCGCGTCAGATCGCGATGGTGTTCCAGAGCTATGCGCTCTATCCGCACAAGACCGTGCTGGCCAACATCGTGTTCCCGCTGCGAGCTGCGGGCATGGCCAAGGAGGAACGCGAGCGCAAGGCCCGCTGGGCGGCCGGGCTCCTGGGCCTCGACCCGCTGCTGGAGCGCAAACCACGGCAGCTCTCCGGTGGTGAACGGCAGCGAGTGGCCCTCGCCCGGGCTTTGGTCCGCGACCCCCAGGTGTTCCTCCTCGACGAGCCCTTGTCCAATCTGGACGCGAAGCTGCGCGCCAGCGCCCGGGACGAGCTCAAGCGGTTCCAGGAGGACGTGGGAACCACGACGATCTACGTGACTCACGACCAGGCCGAGGCGATGGGGCTGGGCGACCGGATCGCCGTGCTCGACGCGGGCCAGGTGCACCAGGCCGGCCCTCCGGTGGAGGTCTACGACAACCCGGCCGACACCTTCGTGGCGACCTTCATCGGCTCGCCACCGATGAACCTGATCCCGCACGACGGCAAGGTGGTCGGGTTCCGCCCCGAGCACCTGCTGCCGGTCGAGAACGTCCCCGCCGGCGAGCGGGTGACGATGCCGCTCGCCGTGGAGCGGCTCGAGTACCTCTCCGGCGACCGGCACGTGTACGGCACGGTTTCGCGGATCGGCGAGCCCACCAGGGTGGTCGCCCGGCTGCCGGCCACGGTGGACACCTCGATCGAGGCGGGTGAGACGCACCAGTTCGCCGTGCTCGGCACGCGCCTGCGGTTCTTCGACTCCGACAGCGGACATCGCTGCGACCCGGTCCGCCTGGACGGTGGGTGAGGTGGCCACCACCGCCGACGCGGTCACAACTCCCGCGACCGCCCCGGCACGGCGCCGCCTGGCGGACCGCGATGGCCTGCTGGCATGGGGGTTCCTGCTGCCCAGCATCGTCTACATCGTCGCGCTGGTGGGCGTTCCGTTCGTGCTTGCCATCGCGTTCGCGTTCTCGGATGTGACGGCAGGCGACCCGTCCTACGATCTCGTCGGGTTCCGCAACTTCACGCGGGTCTTCCAAGACCCCGTGTTCTGGCGGGCGCTGGGCAACACGTTCGTGTTCACCCTGATCTCGATGGTTCTGATCGTCGTGCTGGGCAAGGTGCTCGCCAACATCCTCATCGCGGACTTCCGCGGCAAGTGGCTGGTCCGGTTCCTCGTCCTGCTGGCGTGGACGACGCCTGTGGCCCTGTCGTCGATCTCGTGGCTCTGGCTGCTGGATTCCGTCTACTCGCCGATCGACTGGATGCTGCGTCAGTTCGGCGCGCTCGGTCCGGCGGAGAACGTGTACTGGCTCGGCCGGCCCGGCCTGTCGATGGCCTCGGTGATCGCGGTCCACGTCTGGCGGCTGACCCCGCTGGCCGCGGTGATCATGATGGCTGGGCTGATGGCCATTCCCCGGGACATCGACGAGGCCGCGCGAGTCGACGGGGCGGGGTACTGGCGCCGGATGTTCGAGATCACCATCCCGCTGGTGCTCCCGGTGGCGGCGGTCGCCGCATTGTTCGGCGCGATCTTCACGTTCACCGACATGGCCGTGGTCCGCGTGCTCACCCGTGGTGGCCCCAACGACGCCACGCAGGTGCTCGCCAGCTGGGCCTTCTACCGCGGCATCGATGGCGGCGACGTCGCCCAGGGCGCCGTCATCGCGCTGTTCCTGTTCCCGCTGTTGCTCGCCGCGGCGGTGCTCATTCTGCGCGCGGTGCGCCGGATCGAGGTGCGATGAGTACCGCCGAGGAAGCCGAACGGCTGCGGCAGCGGTACGCCAGGCGCCACGTGCTCGCCCGGGTGGGCCTGTACGTGACGGCAATCGTGGCGGCTCTGATCTGCGCGGCGCCCTTCCTGTGGAGCCTGATCACGGCGTTCAAGCAGAACCGGGACCTGTACAACCCCCAGAACAACCCGTTCGTGTTCAACCGGCCGCCCACCTCGGACCACGTCGGCTACTTGTTCACCGACACGGAATTCCTGACCTTCGTGGCCAACACCCTGCTCGTCGGCATCCTGGTCGTGCTGATCACGCTCGTGCTGGGCCTGCCTGCCGCGTATGCGCTGGCCCGGCTGGACCGACCGTGGTCCGGGCCCATGGCGATCGGCATCTTCCTCGTCTACCTCGTGCCGCCCAGCCTGCTGTTCCTCGCGCTCTCGCGGATCGTGGTGGCCGTCGGGCTCCAGGACTCGACGTGGTCGCTGGTCCTGATCTACCCGACCATCACCATCCCGGTCTCGGTCTGGCTGCTCATGGGATTCCTCAAGAACATCCCGAAGGACATCGAGGAACAGGCCATGGTCGACGGCTACAGCCGGGTGGGCGCGTTCGTGCGGGCCGTCCTGCCACTGGCCTACCCCGGCGTCGTCGCGGTGGTCGTGTTCGCGTTCACCTTGACCGCGAGCGAGTTCATCTACGCTCTCGCCTTCGTCGCCCCGACGGATCAGATGTCGGTGAGCATCGGGGTGCCGACTCAGCTGGTGCGCGGTGACGTGTTCTTCTGGCAGTCGTTGCAGGGCGCCACCGTGCTGGTGGCCGTGCCGATCGCACTGGTGTTCACCTGGTTCCTGGACCGGTTCGTCAGCGGATTCACGATGGGCGCGGTCAAGGAATGAGCAGCGGAGTGGCTCCCTGACCGAGCAGGGCCACCGGATCGACCTCGGGGGTCGTGCAGCGCCCAGGGAACCGGATCGCGTGCGCAACCCCTGATCTACGCTGTCGGCCATGACGGAGAGCGCTACCTCTGCCACCGCGGCCACCGCGCTGGCGGCCTTCGGTTACGAGCTCGGGGTGCTCAAGCGCGTCCGACGCAGCGGCTGGTGGCAGGCCGGCGTGCGGGATCCCGAGTCGGTGGCCGAGCACAGCGTGCGCGCCGCGCAGCTCGCCGCGCTGCTGGCCGCCGAGGAAGGCGCGTCGCCCGAGCGCGCCGCGTTCCTGTCGCTCTGGCACGACACGCAGGAAACGCGAACGGGCGATCTGCCGCACTCCGCCGCGCCGTACCTGGCGAAGCCCGACCCACGCGCGATCACCGCGGACCAGACGGCGGCGCTGCCCGCGCGGTCGGGTTCGGTCGTGCGTGCGGCCGTGGCGGAGTACGAGGCGCGGGAATCGCTCGAAGCTCGCTGTGCGAAGGACGCGGACAAGCTGGAGATGCTCCTGCAGGCGTTGGAGTACCGGGCGGCTGGACTGTCCACTGTGGAGGAGTGGGTGGACTCGGCGTGCGCCGGGCTGTTCACCACCACTGCGCAGCGGCTCGCGGGCGCGGCGTTGGCGTTGTCACCGCTGTCGTGGCACAGTTTGTGATCTTTCCGGTTGGAAAATTGCCGCTCGGGGAATTCTCCCGGTGAGGAGAACGGGAGGCAGAACGATGAAGTGGAGGATCACGGCAGCCCTGGCGGGCGCGGCGGCGGTCGCGGCCACGATCGGTTTCGCCGACAGTGCGAACGCAGCCACCGCTCCGTGCAGCGCCCAGGCGAAAGCCTGCGTCCAGCTGCACACCGGCACGGCCTGGCTGATGGACGGCGGCAAGGTCGTCCGCGGCGGCGTCCCGATCACCGCGGGCAAACCCGCGTACCCGACGCCGGCCGGCACGTTCCACGTGCAGTACAAGGACATCGACCACTACAGCAAGCAGTTCAACGGCCCGATGCCGTACTCGGTCTTCTTCACGAACACCGGAGTGGCATTCCACCAGGGCAGCCTGAAGGTGCAGTCGCACGGTTGCGTGCACCTGTCCCACGCGGACGCGGTGGCGTTCTACAACAACCTGCACCCGGGTGACGTCGTCGAAGTGGTGAAGTAGAGGACTGTAGCCAAGTTGGCGCGATCTCGCTGATGGAGTCATCCGGAAGCCGTCGCGGCGATCCGGGAGTCCGCGTTCTCGGGGGCGGGCTCGCAGCGGTCCTGGTTGGATGGCCGGGTGGTGGTGCGGGGGCAGGGGCTGGGTAGGGACTTCGCGCGGGTCTGGGCGGCCGCGTCGGTGTCGGTGGTGGGGGACGGCGTGCGGGTGGCGGTGCTGCCCCTGCTCGCGGTCGCGGTGTCGCCGACGGCAGGGGCCGTGACGGCGGTTGCCGTGGCCGGGTCGGTGCCCTGGCTCGTGTTCTCGCTGTTCGGGGGCGCGCTGGCCGATCGGTACGACCGCCGCGCGTTGATGTGGCGCACGGACTCGGCTCGGGCCGTCCTGGTGGCGGTCGTCGGGGTGTGGGTGTTCGCCGCGCCGCCGCCGCTGGCGGTATTGGTGGTGCTGGCGTTCGTCTTGGGCAGTGCGGAAACCGTCTTTGACAACGCGTCCACCGCACTGCTGCCCGACGTCGTCGCGCCTGAGCGGCTTGACGCTGCGAACGGGCGGCTGCAGGGCAGCCAGGTGCTCGGGTTGCAGTTCGTGGGGCCTCCGCTCGGCGCGGCGTTGTACGCGGTCTCGGCCGGGGCACCGCTGGTGGTGGACGCGGCCTCGTTCGCGTTGGCCGGGCTGCTGGTGTGGTTCGTGCGGGCGCGCCCCGCCGTTACGACTCGATCCGGCCGGTCGATGCGCGCGGACATCGCCGAGGGCGTGCGCTGGCTGTGGGGCCACCGTGGGCTGCGGCTGCTCGCGATCGAGCTCGGGTTGGCGGCGCTCGCGGTCCAGCTCGGCACATCGGTGTTGGTGCTGCTCGTGGTGAAAACGTTGCGCGCGCCGGAGTTTGCGTATGGGCTGGTCCTGGCGTCGGGTGCCGCGGGCGGCGTACTGGGGTCGTTCGCCGCGGATTCGCTCAAGCGGCTGCTGCCCCTGGGTGCGCGCATCGGACTCGCGATCGCGGCCATCGGCGCGGCTCTCGTCACGGCGTCCCTGGCGACGTCCCTGGTGTTGGTGGCCGGGATGTATGCGCTGGGCAGTTTCGGCATCGTGGTCTGGAACGTCCAGGCCGTGTCGGTGCGCCAACGCCGGGTCCCGCGGGAACTTCGGGGTCGCGTGAACAGTGCCTACCGGCTGATCGGCTGGGGCGGCATCCCGGTCGGGGCGGTTCTCGGCGGAGTGCTCGGCACCGCGGCGGGCTTCCGAGCGCCGGTGTTCGTCGGTGGTTGCCTGGCGATCGCGTCGCTGGTGCTGGTCCCGAGATTGGCGAAGCTGGAGCGGGATGCTGGCTAGGCTCACGGGCATGGATGTTGCTCGACTCCAGAAGTCCGCTGTGGACGTCCCTTGTGGACCCGATTCGGAAGGTGGTGACCTGACGTGGAGTGCCCGCTGCCCGTGATCGGGTTCGTCCGCACCGCGCGCACCGAGCTGGAGCGCACGCCGGTGCAGGCCGGCGCCAACCGCGGTGAGGAAGGCGTGCTGGAGATCGCACAGGAGTACGCCGAGGGCCTCGACGGCCTGGCGCAGTTCGACTACGCGTGGCTGCTCAGCTGGCTCGACCGCCCCGACCGGCCGCTGGAGAGCCTCACCCAGGTGCCCTACCTCCTGCGCCGCGAGCGGCGGCGCATGGGCATCTTCGCCATGCGCGGCCCGCGGCGGCCGAACCCGGTCGGGCTGAGCCTTGTCCGGCTCACAGCAGTCATCGGGACCACCGTGCGGTTCGCGGGCGTCGACCTGCTCGACGGCACGCCGATCCTCGACCTCAAGCCCTACGTCGCCCGGTTCGACCGGCCGCCGGGCGAGCCGAGCAGTGGCTGGTTCGACGACGTCGCGGTGGCCGAAGGCACCACCCCGGAGGACCTCGCGCCGCCGGGCTGAGGGGGGAGGTGTCAGCCGCGCTAAGGGATCCCCTCACAGAACGCCGCTGGTCGCGGCCGCGGCGCGAACCTAGCGTCGATCGTGGCCCTGATCCCCGACGACGCCTAGGAGAACCCCGTGGCCGACGGCACCCCCTCCATGATCCTGACGGCCGCGCTCATGCACGGCCTCGGCATGCACACCGGCGCGTGGATGGCGCGCGAAGGCGACGCCGGTGACCACCTGACCCCGGTGCTGTACAAGGACATCGCCCGCACCGCCGAGGCCGGCAAGCTGCACGCGATCTTCCTCGCCGAGCAGATGACCAACCAGGAAGTGGGCACCGAGCGCCCGTGCGGCGCGCTCGACACCGTCACCGTGCTGTCGCTCATGGCCGGTATCACCGACAAGATCGGCCTGGTCGGCACCGCCTCGACCACCTACAACCAGCCCTACGACCTGGCCCGCCGGTTCGCGACGCTCGATCACCTCAGCCAGGGCCGCGTCGGCTGGAACTCCATCGCCACGCAGAACCCCACCGTGATGGAGATGTTCGGCGGCGGCGCCCACCCCGACCACGCGGCTCGCTACGCGCGCGCCGACGAGTTCATCGACGTCGTGCTCAAGCTGTGGGACAGCTGGGAGGAAGGCGCGCTGGTCGGTGACAAGGAGGCCGGGGTGTTCGCCGACCCCGACCTGGTGCACGAGATCAACCACGTCGGCGAGTTCTTCTCGGTGAAGGGCCCGATGCCGTTCGCGCGCTCGCCGCAGGGCCGGCCGGTGATCTTCCAGGCCGGCTCGTCCGACCGCGGCCGAGACCAGGCGGCCAAGTACGCCGACGTGGTGTTCACCGCCCAGCACGTGCTCTCCGACGCCGTGGCCTTCCGCGACGACATGCGCCGGCGCGCCGCCGACTACGGCCGCCACCCCGACAGCATCAAGATCCTGCCGGGCATGTCCGTGGTCCTCGGCGCGACCGAGAAGGCCGCGCAGGAGCGCAAGCAGCTGATGGACGAGGTGTTCGGCGTGACCGCGAACATCAAGAAGCTCTCCAAGCGCGTCGGCCTGCCGGTGGAGGTGCTGAAGCTCGACGAGAAGTTCCCTGCGCACCTGCTCGGGCCCGACGAGGAGTTCACCGGCTCGATCGGCTTCCGCCGCAGCATCGTGAGCCTCGCGGTGAAGGAGGATCTCACCGTCCGCGAGCTCATCGGCAGCTACGGCGGCGGGCACCACCAGGTCGTCGGCACCGCCGAGCAGGTCGCCGACCAGATGCAGGAACGCTTGCTCGCCGGCGCCGCCGACGGCTTCACCCTCATGGTCGACATGCTGCCCTCGGGTGTGCACGACGCCGTGGACATGCTCGTGCCCGAGCTGCAGCGGCGTGGCCTGTTCCACACCGACTACGAGCACGACACCCTGCGCGAGAGCCTGGGCCTGCCGGCTCCGGCTTCGCTGCTCACCGCCCGCTGAGAGGACTTCCCAATCGTGATGTCAAGCGGTTGCGGTGACGGGAGGTGAAGCGTGGTAGCACTTCCCGTCGCGGATCATCGCCCACAACACGTTGAG
>NZ_JBSGDT010000049.1:0-54244 GCF_053602515.1 Amycolatopsis sp. NPDC004368
CACCTTCACCTTCACGATGTCGCCGGGTTTCACGACGTCGCGCGGGTCCTTCACGAAAGTCTTCGACAGCGCCGACACGTGGGCGAGGCCGTCCTTAACACCGCGCGACCGCAGGTCTGCCCCTGGGCGGCACAGTCCGATGTGGACCATTCCGACTGCGACCACACCAGGCCGGTGGACCAGTCGTAGGTCAGAGCTTCCGGGTGCACGGCCCAGCAGGCCGCGGTCGCGGGGGAGCCGCACGAGGCCGACGCGCTGTGGGTGGTCGTCTGGGTCCAGAGCTGGCCGTTGAGCGTGGCGGAGCTGTGGGCCACGTACCACTTGCCGCCGTGGGAGAGCACGCCCTGCATGTTGCCGACGGAGCTGCGCAGCGCCTCGGTCGCGAGCGCGGTGCCCGAGGTGGTGGCGAGGAGGTAGTCCGTGCCGGTGGCGTAGCGGTAAAGGCGCCCGTGCAGCGACTGGTCGGCAAAGTACTCCGTGGTGACGACCGTGGCAGGCGAGGTGGTGCGATCCAGTGACATCGAGGAGAAGCACGGCACGCCCGCGTCCGAGGACATGCTGCACGTGCCCCCGGCGTAAGTGTAGTAGCCGATCTGCATCATCGCGTACTTGTACGTGTAGGCGGCGTACCCGCCCGAGGTCTTGCCGATCGCGTTCGAGGTGGTGTCGGTCATCTGCAGGATGTGCTTCGTGCTGAAGACCCGGATGGCCGTGGACGTGTTGCCGACCGCGGTGACGTAGATCTTGTCGCCGTACCACGCCATGCCGCCCAAGTGCGCCTTCGCGGCGGTGAAGCTCGAGCCGGTGCTGGTGGGCACGGCGAGGTAGACCATGCGGGTGGTCGGGGCCGCCGGCTTGTCGTAGTTGACGGCCATGATGCGGGCGTCGTCGTAGCGGCCGAGGGCGTCGGTGCTGTGCCAGCCGGAGAGGATGATCTTGTCGGCGCCCCACAGGCCGTCGTCGTCGGCGTCGCCGGAGGTCGTGATGCCCTGCGGGACCCACGTGGCGCTGTTCGCTCGATCGGTGTCCCAGCAGAACGCCGTGGTAGCGGCCGGTGTCTTCGGCAGCGCCGCTTTCTCGGCGCTGGTGCAGCCGGTGGTCGGGTAGCTGGGGTCGTTGACGACGGTGTTGAGGCTGACGTTGGGCAGCGCGTTGTCGAGCGCGGTGAGCGCGGCCGTCGGGGTGGCGTGCCAGACGAGGTTCTGCTTGGTCGTGGCCGTGAGCGGGTCGCTGTAGGCGGCGCCCGCGGTGGCCGGGATCGCCAGCGCGCCGGCGGCCACGGCGAGGACGAGCAGGAGTACTCGGAAAATTCGCATGCCGGCCATTTCCGCACGATTTTCGAGAACGTGTCAAATTGCTGGTCCGAACGAGTTTGTACGATTCTTGTACAATTCCTCGGTAGAAATACATTGGGCTCTTCCTCGGTGCTTTCGGGTCGACCTGGCGCCTGGCCGTGTCCCGGGGGCACGCCGAGGGGATTGGATGGGCGGATGCCCGGCGAAACCGCGCTGATCGCGCTCGGCACCGTGGCGGACCTGGGGGAGCGGGTGCCGGACGTCGCCCGGCTGTGAGGCGACCGTTTCGGCTGAAACCGTATCGACCGAGGTCGACTCCGGTACTCTGCGGCCATGACTGGGAAGTCGCGGGCGACCGATCGGCCCGGGGACGGCTCGCCGTTCGCGCTGGGGTTGTTGTTGCGGCGGGCGCACGCGCGGGTGGCGGCGACGATGACGGCGGCGATGCGACCGCACGGGCTGGACCTGCGGCATTTCGCCGTGCTGATCGTGCTGGTGGATCGGGGGCCGACGGCGCAGCGGGATCTGGTGGAGGCGACCGGGCAGGACAAGGCCGGGATCATGCGCGTCGTCGATGATCTGGAGGAGAAGGGGTTCGCCGTGCGCAACGCGGTCCCCGGGGACCGGCGGGTGCGGGAGGTCGAGATCACCGAGGCGGGGCTGCGGGCGTTCGACGCGGCGCACGACGACGCGGTCGCGCCGGCGCGGGAGCTGGTGGCGCACCTGCGGCCGGGGGAGCCGGCCAAGCTGATGGATCTGCTGACGCGCTTCACGTACCCGGAGTAGCCGGCAGCCACCGGGCCGCGAGGTCCTTCACCCACCCCGCGGCGAGCGCCGGGTCCTCGGGTGCAGCGGCGACGATCACGAGCTCGTCGACACCCAGTGCGGCGAGCGCCGGGACGTCCGAGGGAGCGGGGTCCCGCAGGGCGACGGCAATGTGCAGCTCCGAGAGATCACGGCCCTGCGCTCCGAGGAAGGCCAGGCGCTCGGCGACCTCGCGGACGTCGGCGAGGTTGAAGCCGTACCAGCCGTCGCCCACGGCGGCGGCGCGGCGCAGCGCCGGGTCGCTGTTGCCGCCCAGCAGGATCGGGACGGGGTGGGTCGGGCGGGGGTTCACGCGCACGGAGTCGAAGCGCACGAACTCGCCCGAGTAGGACGCGACCTCGTCGCGCCACAGCGTGCGCATCGCGGCCACGTACTCCTCGGTCCGCGCTGCCCGCCGGGCGAACGGCACCCCGAGAGCGTCGAACTCCTCGCGGGACCAGCCGATGCCCACGCCGAGCGTGAGCCGGCCGCCGGAGAGGGCGTCGAGGGTGGCGGCCTGCTTGGCGACGACGATCGGGTTGTGTTCGGGCAGCAGCAGGATCCCGGTGGCGACGCGGATGGTCGACGTGGCCGCCGCGGCGAAGCTCAGGCCGATCAGCGGGTCGAGCCAGTCGGCGGCCGTGGGCACGGCGATGCGGCCGTCGGCCGAGTACGGGTAGCGCGAGGTCGTGCGGTCGACCATCACCACGTGCTCGCCGGACCACAGCGTCGTGAACCCGCACGCCTGCGCCGTCACGGCGACCGCGTCGATCACGGCCCGGCGGGCGCCCGAGCCGATGCCCAGTGCGTGCAGACCGAAGCGCATCGGACCGGCCACAGTGCACCCGCTCAGCGCGGCGCCGGCGCGACGGCCGGCAGCCCGAGCGACGACACGCCGACCCACGTGCCGGCCACCTTCGGGTACTCGGCGCCGAACACGCGCCGCGCGAAGATCGGCTCGATGAGGCCAGGCGACGAGTCGACGACGCGGCTCGTGTACACCACGAGGTCGGCCGGGGTGGTCTCGGGGTTCAGGTGGTGAACGGTCATCGCGGGCTCCGGTGTGCCTCGGCGGCTGAGGGGCCGAGTGTGCGGCGCTGCGGCGCGGAGTGTCAACAGCGACGCAAAAAGTCCTCCCCGCCGGCAAGGCCCGGTGCACCGAATCGCCTGCCTACCACCGACTGCACCGCGGCTTCCGGTGAAACATCCGGGTCCGGACGTCTCGGCAGGCCCACAGCCGGGCGAGCGTGCCGGCGTCGATGGGTCGGACCACAAGAGCCGGCTGCGTCCGACCATCCACAGTGGAGCTAGGGCCGGCGCCGCCGGACCACTCCGCGGATCAGCAGCGGCAGGCAGATCGCCGCGAACAGCACCAGCGCCGCCCACGCGCCGAACCCGCCGAAGCCGCTGCCCTGGTACGACGTGGGCTCGGCGTTGCGCCAGTCGCCGGAGCCGCCGTTGGCCTCGGTCGCGTCGGGGGATTCCGACGACGGGCTGCCGCCCGCGGCCGACGAGCTCGTGGTGGTCGGCGCGTTCGAGGCGCCGCCCGTGTGGTTGTCGTTCGGACCGCCACCCGACCCGCCGTGGGTGAGCGCGTCGACGCCGCCGAGGTCCACGAACGGGTCCTTCGGTGCCGTGGATCCGGACCCGAGGCTGCCCTTGAACGTCGGGTTGTCGCAGTTGCCGGCGTTGAGCTGCTTGGCCGGCTTGCCCGTGAGGCGGGCGTTGGCGTTCATCATCTCCTGCGACAGGTTCGGCGGCAGCGGCGAGTACCCGACGCGGGCCATGTTGATCTGGCCGTCGCACGCGATGTGGTCGATGAACGCGGCCATCGTGTCCGTCTTGGACTGGTCCGGGTACCCGCCCTTGCACGTCGAGCGGCCCGAAGCACAGGGTGTCATGAGGTACGAGTACGCCGAGAGCGGGTACGTCAGCGGGTCGGGGTTGGTGTACACCCCGGACAGTTCCTGGCTCAGGTCCGGCCGCAGGTTCGCCTTCGTGAGCGCGGCCGCGATGTTGGCCGCGAACGGCAGCGTGTACTTGCCCGCCTGGTTCTCCACCCACGCGGTGGGCGCGTTGTACTTCTTGGCGTAGCCGAACTCGTCGTAGCCGATGGAGAACGGGATGCTGCCGTTCGACACCGTCTGCGCGATCTGGTCGGAGTCGGCGAACAGGCGGTAGAAGTCGGCGTCCGGACCGAGCGTCGGCAGCTGGATCGCAGCGACGGCGGATCTACGACCTCGTGGACCGCGAGCGGCACGCCGTGTTCGCCTACCACTTCCCGTTCCCCGGGCTCGGGCGCCTGCGCCGCGACGGCGAGGGCTACGCCTGGCTGCCCGCGGAGCCACCGCAGGGCTGAGGGCCTGGCGCCCCGCCGTCCGGGAAGGCGGACGGCGGGGGACACGGCGGCCGATCTTGCGGTGCCGTTCTCCGTGGGCCGGTAGGGTTCGCCCGACGCCGGGCCGCGCGGGCTCGCGCCGAGGAGGAGAGACCGTGACCGAGGGCGGCAGCACGACCACGACGGAGGGGCCGGCGGGCCGGGCGCGGCTCGCGCGGGACTCCGTGAAGCCGGCGGTGGTGGTCGGGGCGCTGGGTGTGGTCTTCGGGGACATCGGGACCAGCCCGATCTACACGTTGCAGACGGTGTTCAGCCCCAGCGACCCGCACCCGGTGCCGGTGAGCGCGCAGAACGTGTACGGGGTCGTGTCGCTCATCTTCTGGTCGGTGATGATCATCGTCACCGTCACCTACGTGCTGCTCGCCATGCGCGCGGACAACGACGGTGAGGGTGGCATCATGGCTCTCATCACGCTCCTGCGCCGCCGCGGCGGGCAGAGCCGGCGACGGGTGGCCGTGGTGCTGGCGGGGCTCGGCATCTTCGGCGCGTCGCTGTTCTTCGGCGACAGCATGATCACCCCGGCGATCTCGGTGCTCTCGGCGGTGGAAGGGCTCAAGGTCGTCGACGCCGGGTTCGCGGACTGGGTCGTGCCGATCACCGCGGTGATCATCGTGGTGCTATTCCTGGTGCAACGCCGGGGCACCGCCGCGGTCGGGCGGGTGTTCGGGCCGGTGATGATCACGTGGTTCACCGTGATCGGCGTGTGCGGCGTGACCGGGATCCTCAAGCACCCGTCGATCCTCGAAGCGCTCTCGCCCACGTACGCGCTGGGCTTCATGGTCGGCCACTTCGACATCGCGTTCTTCGCGCTGGCCGCGGTCGTGCTGTCGGTCACCGGCGCCGAAGCGCTGTACGCGGACATGGGTCACTTCGGCCGCCGCGCCATCACGCGCGGCTGGCTCTTCCTCGTGTTCCCCGCGCTGGTGCTCAACTACTTCGGGCAGGGTGCGCTGATCCTGGAGAACCCGGCGAACCTCAGCAGTCCGTTCTTCCTGCTCGTGCCCGGCTGGGCCCGGCTGCCGCTGGTGGTGCTGGCCACCGCGGCGACGGTGATCGCGTCGCAGGCGGTGATCACCGGCGCGTACTCGGTCGCTTCGCAGGCCGCGCAGCTCGGGTACCTGCCGCGGCTGCGGATCGCGCACACGTCGGAGACCGAGCGTGGCCAGATCTACGTGCCGTGGATCAACTGGGTCCTGATGATCTCGGTGCTCACGCTGGTGTTCGCCTTCCGCAGCTCGGCGGCGCTGGCCTACGCGTTCGGCATGGCGGTGACCGCGACGATCACCATCACCACGCTGCTGTTCTTGTACATCGCCCGCTCGAAGTGGCGCACCCCGGCGTGGCTGATCTGGGGCGGCGGTGGCGTGCTGCTGCTGGTCGACCTGCTGTTCGTCGCGGCCAACCTCACCAAGCTCGTGCACGGGGCGTGGCTGCCGCTGCTCATCGGCCTCACCGCGTTCACGGTCATGAGCACGTGGCAGCGCGGCCGGCAGATCGTCACCGCGGAGCGCAACCGGCGGGAAGGCTCGCTGCGCGAGTTCGTCGCCGAGCTCGGCAGCGGCCAGTCGCCGGTCCGGCGCGTGCCCGGCACGGCGGTGTTCCTCAACCGCGGTGCCGACAGCGCGCCGCTGGCCCTGCGCGCCAACGTGGAGCACAACCACGTGTGCCACGAGCACGTCGTGATCCTCTCCCTGGAAACCGAGCCGCAGCCGCGGATCCCGGACGCCGAACGCATCTCCGTCGACGCCCTCGGCTACGCCGACGACGGCATCACCCACGTCACGGCGCGCTTCGGCTACATGGAAACCCCCGACGTGCGGCGGACGCTGGCGCTCGTCGACCCGGCCGACACCGAGGGCCGCCTGCAGATCGACGACGCCTCGTACTTCCTGTCCAAGATCGAGCTCCGCCGTGGCGACGAGCCCACCATGGCGGCGTGGCGCAAGCGCCTGTTCATCGCCACGTCCTACATCACCGCGGACGCGGCGGAGTACTTCGCGCTGCCCCGCGAGCGGACGGTGATCATGGGGTCCCACATCGACGTGTAGGGCTTCCACCGGGTGGAAGAGTCCTTGCCCCACAATCGGTTTCGTGGTGCGGATTCCCTTGCGGGCCCGGTCTCGGGTACAACCTGAAGCCGGCGGCGCGGAAGGGGTCACTCGTGAGCGGTCGGCCGAGGGTGGTCGTGGTCGGAGGCGGGATCGGCGGTCTGGGGGCCGCGGCGTTCCTGCACCGGGCCGGGCTGGACGTGGTGGTGCACGAGCAGGCGCGGGCGCTGACGGAGGTCGGCGCGGGGCTCGTGGTCTCGCCGAACGCGGCACGGCTCGTGCGGGCGCTCGGGCAGTTCGACGTGTTCCGCGAGCGCGCCGTGCGGATGGAGGTGGGCTGGGAGTTCCGGCGCTGGAGCGACGGACGGGTCCTCTCGGCGCAGCCGCTCGGCGCCGGCGTCGAGGAGCGGTTCGGGGAAGCCTCCTACGTGGCGCACCGTGCGGACCTGCTCGACGTGGTGCGCCGCGCCGTGCCGGAGTCGGCCGTGCGGCTGGGCTCGAAGTGCGTCGAGGTGCGGGCGGGGGAGACCGAGGCCGAGCTGGTGTTCGCCGACGGCACCGTGACCACGGCCGACGTCGTGATCGGCGCCGACGGGCTGCACTCCACCGTGGCGCGGGCCTTCGGTGCCCCGGCCCGGCCGCGGTTCTCCGGCGTCTGCGCCTACCGGTGCCTGGTGCCCGCCGACCGAGCTCCGGAGTTCGCCTTGCGCCCGGCGCACACGTTGTGGCTCGGACCCGACCACCACCTGGTGCACTACCCGATCTCGGGCGGGCGCCTGGTCAACATCGTGGCCTTCGGCCCGGCGCACGACTGGCAGGTCGAGTCGTGGACGGCCGAAGGCGACGTCGACGACCTGCGGGCCGAGTTCGCGGGCTGGGCACCGCCGCTGACCGACCTGCTGGCCGCGGCGGACTCGACCGGTCGGTGGGCGCTGCTCGACCGCGATCCGCGCGAGAGCTGGAGCCGCGGCCCGATCACCCTGCTCGGCGACGCCGCGCACCCGATGTTCCCGTTCTTCGGCCAGGGCGCGGCCCAGGCCCTCGAAGACGCCGCGGTGCTGGCCGGCTGCCTCGCCGCGGATCTCGCCGACCCGCCGGCCGCACTGCTGCGCTACGAAGCGCTGCGCCGCCCGCGCGCCACGAAGCTGCAGGAGCTCAGCCGCGACCGCGCCCACACCAACCACCTGCCCGACGGCCCCGACCAGCGGGCTCGCGACGCCGCGTTCGCGGCTGACGACCCGTTGGCCCGGAATGCGTGGATCTACTCCTACGATGCCGACGTCGTGCTCGCGTCCTGAGTGGACGGCCGGTCGCCGGGCCCGGAACTCGTTGTGGGCCGGGGCCGCCAGTACAGTACGCGAATGGAGAACCTACGGCAGCAGATTCTCGCCGAGCTCGGCGTGAAACCGGTCATCACGCCGAAAGCCGAGATCCGGGAGCGGGTCGAGTTCCTCAAGGACTACCTGCGCGCGACCCCGGCCAAGGGCTTCGTGCTCGGCATCAGCGGCGGTCAGGACAGCTCGCTCGCCGGCCGGCTGTGCCAGCTCGCCGCCGAGGAGCTGCGCGAGGAGGGGCACGAGGCCACGTTCGTGGCGGTGCGGCTGCCCTACGGCGTGCAGGCCGACGAGGCCGACGCGCAGGTGGCCCTGGAGTTCATCAAGCCCGACCGGTCGATCACGGTCAACGTGAAGCCCGGCGCCGACGCCGTGGCCGCCGAGGCCGCGGCCGGGATGGGCGAAGCGTCCGGTCTGCGTGACTTCGTGCGCGGCAACATCAAGGCCCGCGAGCGCATGGTGATCCAGTACTCGATCGCCGGGCAGCTCAACCTGCTGGTGGTGGGCACCGACCACGCGGCCGAGGCCGTCACCGGCTTCTTCACCAAGTACGGCGACGGTGGCGTCGACATCGTGCCGCTGACCGGGCTGTCCAAGCGCCAGGGCGCCGCGCTGCTGCAGGAGCTGGGCGCGCCGCCGAGCGTGTGGGAGAAGGTGCCGACCGCCGACCTCGAGGACGACCGCCCGGCGCTGCCCGACGAGGTCGCCCTGGGCCTCAAGTACAGCGAGATAGACGACTACCTCGAAGGTCTCGACGTCACCCCTGAGGTCGCGCGGCGCGTGGAGTCGGTCTTCCTCGCGACGCGGCACAAGCGGACCGTGCCGGTCAGCCCGCTCGAGGACTGGTGGCGCGCCTGACCCGCGGGTGACGGGCGGCCCGCAGCCGCCCGCCACCCCTCACTTGGCCGCGGGTTCCTTCTGGATCTGAGCCTGCAGCGAAGGCCAGTACCGCAGCAGCGAGCTCGGGTAGTCCTGTCCCGGGAAGTACTGGTGGTAGAGCTTCAGGAAGGTACCGTCGTCGACCGCGGCCGCGAGCTGCTTGTCGTAGTCGGCGAGGAACCGGTCGAGTCCTTTCGGACGGCCATGGCCTCGCGCAGCGGGTTCTGCACCGAGACGCCGGTCTTGAGCTTTCCCGGGTGCTGGGCGAAGACGGTGATGGCCTGCACGGAGCTCACGATGAAGCCGTCGACGTTGCCGCCCAGCAGCTGATCGATGCCGGTGGCGTTGGTCTGCACGCTCACGATGGTCGCCTTGGGCAAGGTCTTCGCGGCGAAATCGGCCTGCGCGCTGCCGATGCCCACGCCCACCCGTTTGCCGTCGAGGTCGGCGACGGTCTTCACCGGTGAGTCGGCGCGCACCAGCACGTCGTTGGCGTCCACGTAGAACGGCGTGGTGAAGGCGACGTTGCGCTTGCGTTCCTCGGACATCGTGAGGTCGGCGATCATCATGTCGTACTGCCCGGCGGTGACCAGGGGCAGTCCGGCGCCGACGGTGGAGAGCTTGTAGGTGATCTTGAGGCCCATGCGCTTCGCGATCAGGTCGTTGAGGTCGATGAGCATGCCGGCCGGTTTGCCGGTCGCGTCGGGGGAGACGAACGGCGCGTCACCCTGCGGCACACCCGCCGTGATGGTGCCGGGGACCGCGAGGCCGTAGGGGTCGTTGGCCGCCGGGTCCCCACCGCCGCAGGCGGACAGGGCCAGCAGCCCGCCGGCCGCGAACACGGCGAACGCGGTGCTGAGTCTCGAACGCATCTTCTCAACTGCCTTTCCGGATCTGGTCTCTCAGCTGGGGCCAGGAGGTGAACATCTGGTCCGGGTGCGGCTCGCCCGGGAAGTACTCGTCGTGCCGGCGCAGGAAAGTGCCGTCGGTCATCGTGGTCGCGAGCTGGTCGCCGTAGGCCTCAGCCCCGCACCGACGCGCCTGCCGGCGAGACCGCCGGGCGCGACGGGTCGCGGCCGGGACCCGGTGCATCCGCAGAGCTGCCATAGCTCCCTCCAGGGCACCGGCCCGCGGGGGGCGGACTCGGTGGTTGGTATTTCTTATGCTCATAAGACCAGCATGTCAACTGCCGGGTGTGCGGTCGCGTCTGGTAGACGTCGAGGCATGGCAGACCTCATCGACCTGGCCGGCAGAGCGGTCATCGTCACCGGCGCGTCCTCCGGGATCGGCGCTTCGACGGCCCGGCGGCTGCACGCCGCCGGCGCCCACCCCGTGCTCGCGGCGCGCCGTGCCGATCGCCTGGCCGCGCTCGCTGACGAGCTCGGCGGCGCCCTCGCTGTGCCCACCGACGTGACCGACCCCGGTCAGGTGGCCGAACTCGTCGCCGCGACCCTCGATCGCCACGGCCGGGTCGACGGCTTGGTCAACAACGCCGGCGCGAGCCTGCACGGCCCGCTTGACGCGGTGGACGCCGGTGAGTTCGGCGAGACGTTGCGGCTCAACGTGGTGAGCCTGCTCGCCGTGACGCAGGCCGTGTTGCCGGCCATGCGCGGCCAGGGGTTCGGCCGCATCGTCAACGTCAGCTCGGGCACCACCCGGCGGGCCGCGGTCGGCGTCGGCGCCTACGCGGCGAGCAAGGCCGCCGTCAACATGCTCAGCTCCGTGCTCACCCGTGAACTCGCGGCCGACGGCATCGCCGTGTCGCTGCTGCTGCCCTCGATCACCGCGACGGAGTTCGCCGACGGCCGGTTCGTGCTCGGCGAGTCACCCATTCCGGGCATGGTCGTGCAGAGCCCGGACTACGTGGCCGGTGTGATCCTGCGCCTGCTGCGCACGGGTGAGGAGTCGTTCGACATCCCACACGGTGCCGAGCAACCGGAGCTGGCCCGCGTGCCGGTGTGATCGGTCCACTGTGGCCAGAGCCGTCCACAGCGGATCACTTCGCGCGCAGGGTCGAGGCCCGCACCACCAGCTCCGGCAGGTAGGTCACCTGCTGGTGCACGTGCCCGGGATCCGCCGTCTCCTGGATCAGCAGCTCCGCCGCCGTCCGCCCGAGGCGGTGGCGGGGCTGGCGCACCGACGTGAGCGGCACGGTCGCGGCCGCCGCGAAATCGATGTCGTCGTAACCCACGATGGCGAGGTCGTCGGGCACGGCGATGCGCAGCGCGGCGCAGCTGCGCAGGAGGCCCAGCGCCAGCAGGTCGTTGGCGCAGAACGCGGCCGTCGGGCGGGTCGCCGCGGGCAGGCCGGCGAGGCGCTGGCCCGCGTTGCTGCCGTCCTCCACGGTGAGCTGGGGCGTGGTGAGGTCGACGAGGTGCTCGGGGCCGAGGCCGGCCTCGGCCAGGGCCCGCAGCGCGCCCTCGCGGCGATCGCGGACCTGACCAAGGGTGTGCGGTCCGCCGACGAAGGCGATGCGGTCATGGCCCTGGTCGAGCAGGTGGCGCACCGCGATCTCGCCGCCGCGCACGTCGTCGACGGCCACGGAGCAGTGGTCGGCGCCGGGGCGGGTGCGGTCGACCACGACCACCGGGGTGCCGCGCCGGACGAGCTCGGCCAGCGCGGGGGAGTCGGGGTCGACCGGCGTGATGAGCACACCCTGCACGCGCTGCTGTTCGAGCCGGCTGAGGTAGGCGGCTTCGCGTTCGGCGAGGTTCGCGCTGTTGCACACGAACAGCGACAGGTCGTCCTCGGCCGCCGCGTCCTCCATGCCCGCGGCGACGTCGGTGAAGAACGGGTTGCGCCCGTCGAGCATCACGTAGGCGAGCACGCGGCTGTGCCCGGCCCGCAGCTGGCGCGCGGACTCGTTGCGCACGAATCCCAGCGCTGTCATCGCTGCCTCCACCCTGGCCCGGGTCTTCGGGCTCACGCGCTCGGGCCGGTTGAGCACATTGGACACCGTGCCCAGCGAGACGCCCGCCGCGGCGGCCACATCCTTGATCCCGGCCGCGCGGGGTGTGGGGGGCGCGACCTCGTGCGAGTCTTCCACTGCCGCTCCCTGCTTTGACTGCCGTGTCGACCGGCTGTGGTGACCGGCTCTGGTGACCGGCGCTGTCGACCGAATCTGTTGACCTCACGTGTTGAAACGTGACAATCGCGTATCGCCGCTTGAAAAACCGCGACCACGTCGAGATGTCGCTGCAACACCTTTTCCGTTGACTTCCCGTTCGAACGCATAGTAGCGTCACCGCGCCAGGTTTGTGAAACCTTTCAATCCCGGAGGTCGCGATGACGCGGCAGGAGCGCGACCGAGTGCCACTGCTCGAGGTTCGCGGGGTCACGAAGTCGTTCGGCGCGGTCGCGGCGGTCGCGGGCGTTTCGTTCCCCCTCTACGCCGGCGAAGCCCACGCGCTGGTCGGCGAGAACGGCGCGGGCAAGTCGACGATCGTGAAGATGCTGGCCGGGGTGCACCGGCCCGACACCGGGACGCTGCTCCTGGACGGCGAGGAGGTTGCGTTCTCCTCGCCCGCCGACGCGAAAGCCGCGGGGATCGCGGTGATCTACCAGGAACCGACGTTGTTCCCCGACCTCACGGTGGCCGAGAACATCGTGATGGGCCGCCACCCGCGCGGCCGGCTGGGGATGATCGACCGCGCGGCGATCCGCGAGGAGGCCGAACGGCTCTTCGCCCGCCTCGGCGTGCGCATCGACCCGAGCCGTCCGGCGCGCGGGCTGTCGATCGCCGACCAGCAGATCGTGGAGATCGCCAAGGCATTGAGCGCCGACGCGCGGGTGCTGGTGATGGACGAGCCGACCGCGGCGCTGAGCCTGGTGGAGGTGGAGCGGCTGTTCTCCGTGGCGCGAGCGCTGCGTGACGAGGGCGCGGCGATCATGTTCATCTCGCACCGGTTCGAGGAGATCACCGATCTGTGCCAGCGCGTGACGATCATGCGCGACGGGAAGCACGTGTCCACCGATGCGAGGGAGGACGTCACGGTCGACGAGATGGTGCGGCGCATGGTCGGGCGCGACCTCGACGCGCTTTTTCCCAAGCAGGACGTGGAACCCGGCGCCGTGGTGCTCGAAGTCGAGGGGCTGACGCGCGAGGGCGTGTTCCGCGATGTGTCGTTCTCCGTGCGCGCGGGCGAGATCGTGGCGTTCGCCGGGCTCGTGGGCGCCGGTCGGTCCGAAGTGGTGCAGGCGGTGTTCGGTGTGGACGAACGCGATGCCGGAGTGGTGCGGCTCAACGGGAAGAAGCTCAAGGCCCACTCGCCGCGCGCGGCGATGGCGGCGGGCATGGCGCTGGTGCCGGAGGACCGCCGCCAGCAGGGACTGGTGATGGACCTGTCGATCGAACGCAATGTGACGCTGCCGCGGGCGCGGGCGTTGTCGAAGCTCGGCCTGCTGTTGGGGCCTGGTGAGCGCCGCGAGGCGCTGCGCTGGACCGAGCGGCTGCGCACGAAGTACGGCCGGCTCTGCGACGCGGTGGGCACGTTGTCCGGTGGCAACCAGCAGAAGGTGGTGCTGGCCAAGTGGCTTTCGATGGCGCCGCGGGTGTTGATCGTGGACGAGCCGACGCGCGGCATCGACGTCGGCACGAAGGCCGAGGTGCACCGGCTCATGTCGGCGCTCGCGGCCGAGGGGGTCGCGGTGGTGATGGTGTCCTCTGAGCTGCCCGAGGTGCTGGGCATGGCCGACCGCGTGCTGGTGATGCGCGAGGGCCGGATCGTGGCGGAGATCCCGCGGACCGAGGCCGACGAGAACTCGGTGATGTTCGCGGCCATGGGACAAGGAGCCGCGGCATGAGGACTGCTTGCAGGTCCGAATCATCGAGCGCCACGCTCGCCGACGTGATGGTGCTGTCGCGCGGTAGCGCGTCGACATTGCAGGAGGCGGCGTGAACGCGACCAAGGTGGCCGCACCGCCGCCGCGGGTGAGTGCGGGGGAGCGGCGTTCGGTGTTCGGGACCGTGTTCAAGGCGCGCGAGTCGGGGATCGTGCTCGCGCTGGTGGTGCTCGTGGTGTTCACCGCGACGCAGAACTCGCGATTCCTGTCAGGGCAGAGCATCCGCGACATCCTGCTCGGCACGGCGATCCTGGCGGTGCTGGCCGTGGGCCAGGCGGTCGTGATGATCACCCGCAACATCGACCTGTCGGTGGGCTCGGTGCTCGGGCTGTCGGCGTTCGCCGTCGGCACGATGCTGCGCGACAACCCGGGGCTGCCGGTGATCGTGGCGCTGCTCGCGGGGCTGGTCGTCGGCGCGGCGTGTGGGCTGATGAACGGCGCGGTGGTGCGGTTCGGCCGGGTCCCGGCGCTGGTCGTCACGCTCGGCACGCTCTACGCCTTCCGCGGCGCCGTGTACTTCTGGGCCGGCGGTCAGCAGATCAACGCGGACAAGCTCCCGCGGTCGTTCCTCGACTTCGGCGACGCCTCGGTGCTCGGCGTGCCGTGGCTGGTGCTGATCGCGGTGCTGGTGATGGTGATCGCGGGCGTGGTGCTGCGCAACTACCGCGGCGGCCGCGAGCTGTACGCGATGGGGTCGAGCCCGCAGGCCGCGCAGCTGGCCGGCATCAAGGTGGGGCGCAACACGACGGTCGCGTTCCTCGTCAGCGGCGCGCTGGCCGGTCTCGCGGGTGTGCTGTTCGCCGCGCGGTTCGGCACGGTCGACGCCGCGGCCGGCACCGGGTACGAGCTGAACGTGGTGGCCGCGGCCGTGGTGGGCGGGGTCGCGGTGTTCGGCGGCAGCGGTTCGGTGTGGGGCGCGAGCCTCGGCGCCCTGCTGCTCACGGTGATCGGCAGCGCGCTGGCGGTGCTGGACATCAACCAGTTCTGGCAGCAGGCCATCGTCGGCGCCCTGATCCTGCTGGCCATCGGCGCCGACCGGCTCGTGGCGGTGCGCGTGGCCAAGGCACTGAAGAAGAGGGACTCCCATGTCTGATCCCACGACGGTGCCCGAACCGGGTACCGCGCACCGCCGGCCCGCGTGGCTGGCCCGCCTCGCGAGCTGGGACGTCGCCGTCATCGCCATCACGGTCGTGGTGCTGCTCGTCGCGTCGGGCACGATCGACAGCTTCGGCACGGGCCGCAACTACACCTTCCTGTTGCTGGACCTGCTGCCGATCGCGCTGATGGCGCTGCCGATGACGTTCATCATCGTGACCGGCGAGATCGACCTGTCGGTGGCGAGCACACTCGGGCTCACGTCCGCGGTGATGGGCTCGCTGTGGGACTCCGGGCTGACGATCGAGTCGATCATCCCGCTCTGCATCGTGCTCGGCGCGGTGCTCGGGGCGGTGAACGGCTTTTTCGTCACGGTGCTGAAGCTGCCGTCGCTGGCGGTCACGATCGGCACGATGGCGCTCTACCGCGGGCTCGCGTTCGTGGTGCTGGGCGACAGCGCGGTGGCCGACTTCCCGCAGTCCTACACGTCGTGGGTGACCGGGACGCTCGGCGGCAGCTCGATCCCCAACGTGCTCATCCCGCTCATCGTGCTGGCCGTCGTGTTCGGCGTGGTGCTGCACGCGACCCCGATCGGGCGCGGTGTGTTCGCGGCCGGGGCCAGCGACACCGCCGCCCGGTTCGCCGGCATCCGCACCGGGCGAACGAAGTTCTGGCTCTACGTCGTGAGCGGCGCCGTCGCCGGTCTCGCCGGGGTGCTGTGGACGCTGCGCTACTCCAGCGCCCGCGCCGACAACGGCTTCGGTCTCGAGCTCGCCGTGGTGGCGGCCGTGCTGCTCGGCGGCGTCTCGATCTTCGGCGGCAAGGGCACGCTGCCGGGCGTGCTCGGCGGTGTGGTGCTGCTTTCGGTGCTGCAGAACGCGTTGCGGCTGCAGGACGTGTCCAACGAGGCACTCAACATCGTGACCGGCGTGCTGCTGATCATCTCCGTGCTGCTGCCCAACATCCTCTCCTCCTCCCGCGCCGCGCTGCAGCGGCGCAGGCGGCGATCCCCGTCCCCGAAAGCCGGAGCTCTCGCCGGCGCCGAGCAGTAACCCAGAAAGGTGACGAAGATGTCCCGACGAATCCTGACCGGCGTCGTGTCGGTGGTGAGTGCGGCAGGCCTGGTCCTGAGCCTCACCGCCTGTGGAGGCACCACGAAGAACGACAGCACGGGCTCCGGTCCCGCCGCGTCCACCGCGTCCGCGGACCCGAACGCGGCGAGCAAGCAGGGCGTGAAGATGGCGTTCCTGCCCAAGCAGCTGAACAACCCCTACAGCGACATCGAGGTCGGTGGTGGCAAGGCGGCGCTGGACGAGCTCAAGGGTGAGTACAAACTGGTCGGGCCGAACGACGCCAGCGCGTCTTCACAGGTCAGCTACATCAACACGCTGATCCAGCAGCAGCAGGACGTGATCGGGATCGCCGCGAACGACCCGAACGCGGTCTGTCCGTCGCTGAACCAGGCCCGCGGCGCCGGCATCAAGGTCGTGGCGTTCGACTCCGACGCGGCGAAGAGCTGCCGCGACGTGTTCATCAACCAGGCCACCACCCAGGGCATCGGCGAGCAGCTGGCGAAGATGGCAGGAGAGCTGGCCGGTGGTGAAGGCGAGATCGCGATCCTGTCGGCGACGCCGAACGCGACGAACCAGAACGCGTGGATCGACGTGATGAAGAAAGAACTGGCCAAGCCTGAATACGCGAAGCTGAAGCTGGACAAGGTCGCCTACGGCAACGACGACGACCAGAAGTCGTTCCAGGAGGCCCAGGGTCTGCTGCAGTCGTTCCCGAACCTCAAGGTGATCGTGTCGCCGACCACCGTCGGCATCGCGGCCGCGGCCCGCTACGTCAGCTCGTCGAGCTACAAGGGCAAGGTCGCGATCACCGGGCTCGGCACGCCGAATCAGATGCGCGCGTTCGTGAAGGACGGCACGGTCAAGGAGTTCGCGCTGTGGAACCCGGCCGACATCGGCTACCTCGCCGCCTACGCGGGTGTGGCGCTGAGCTCGGGCCAGATCACCGGTGCGCAGGGCCAGAAGTTCAAGGCCGGCAAGCTCGGTGAGTACACGATCGGTGCCGACGGCGAGATCGTGCTCGGCCCGCCGACGGTGTTCAACGCCGACAACATCGACAAGTTCAACTTCTGAGCAGGCGCCGGCCGGGCCCGCGTGGCCCGGCCGGCTCCGGCGAAGAGTCCACTGAGGACGGAGATCGTGGCGCGATACTGCTTCTGCCTGCAGGTCCGGCCGGAACGCCGGGCCGAGTACGCCGAACGCCACCGCGCCGTGTGGCCGGAGATGCAGGCGGCCCTGCGCGAGACCGGCTGGCGCAACTACTCGCTCTTCCTGCGTGACGACGGGCTGCTGATCGGTTACGTCGAGGCCGACGACCTCGCCGCGGCGCAGGCCGCGATGGCCGAGACCGAGGTGAACGCCCGGTGGCAGGCCGAGATGGCGCAGTTCTTCACCGGTCTCGACGGCCGCGGGCCCGACGAGGGGTTCGCGCTGCTCACCGAGGTTTTCCATCTGGACGACGAGCGCGCGAGCGCGTGAGAAGGAAAAGACGTGATCGACTTGCCCGACGTGGCAGCTGTGAAATCCGCTCTGCGGGCGCAGCGGATCGAGACCCCTTCGTGGGCGTTCGCCAACTCCGGTACCCGGTTCAAGGTCTTCCCGCAGCCGGGGGTGCCGCGCACCGCCGAGGAGAAGATCGCCGACGCGGCCACCGTGCACCGGTTCACCGGTGTGGCGCCGAGTGTGGCGCTGCACATCCCGTGGGACCGGGTCGACGACTTCGCCGCGCTGCGCGCCTACGCCGAGGACCTCGGTGTGGAGATCGGCGCGATCAACACCAACGTGTTCCAGGACGAGGACTACAAGCTCGGCTCGGTCACGAACCCCGACGCGGGGATCCGGCGCAAGGCGACGGATCACCTGCTCGAGGCGATCTCCATCATGGACGCCACGGGTTCGCGTGATCTGAAGCTGTGGTTCTCCGACGGCCTCAACTACCCGGGTCAGGACGACCTGCGCGACCGCCAGGACCGCCTGGCCGCCGCGCTGCGCGAGGCGTATGACCGGCTCGGTGAGAACCAGCGGATGCTGCTGGAGTACAAGTTCTTCGAGCCGGCGTTCTACGCCACCGATGTGCCGGACTGGGGCACCTCGTACGCGCACTGCATCGAGCTGGGTGAGAAGGCGACGGTGTGCATCGACACCGGCCACCACGCGCCGGGCACGAACATCGAGTTCATCGTGGCGTTCCTGCTGCGGGCGGGCAAGCTCGGCGCGTTCGACTTCAACTCGCGCTTCTACGCCGACGACGACCTGATGGCCGGTGCGGCGGACCCGTTCCAGCTGTTCCGGATCATGAGCGAGATCGTGCGCGCCGACGCGCTGGACCCGTCCTACGGCATCAACTTCATGCTGGACCAGTGCCACAACATCGAGGCCAAGATCCCCGCGATCATCCGCTCGGTGATGAACGTGCAGGAAGCCACGGCGAAGGCCCTGCTGGTGGACCGCTCCGCTCTGCGTTCGGCCCAGCAGTCGGGTGATGTGCTCGGCGCCAACGCCGCGCTGATGGACGCCTACAACACCGACGTGCGGCCGCTGCTGGCCGAGCTGCGCGAGGAGGCGGGGCTCGACCCCGACCCGGTCGCCGCCTACCACCGCAGCGGGTACCAGGAAAAGATCATCGCCGAACGAGCCGACGGCCAGCCGGCCGGATGGGGAGCATGAGCATGACCGTGCCGGAGGAGCTCATCGCCCGCAGCAACGCGCTGGGCGCCGATCCGCGGAACACGAACTACGCCGGCGGCAACACCTCCGCGAAGGGTTCAGTGACCGATCCGGTCACGGCCCAGCCGGTGGACCTGTTGTGGGTCAAGGGTTCCGGCGGTGATCTGGGCACACTGACCGAGGCCGGGCTGGCCGTGCTGCGCCTGGACCGGCTGCGCGCGCTCGTGGACGTCTACCCGGGCGTCGAGCGCGAGGACGAGATGGTGGCCGCGTTCGACTACTGCCTGCACGGGCGGGGCGGGGCGGCGCCGTCGATCGACACGGCGATGCACGGGCTGGTGGAGGCGGCGCACGTCGACCACCTGCACCCGGACTCCGGGATCGCGCTGGCGACCGCGGCCGACGGCGCGGCGCTGACGAAGGGGTGTTTCGGCGATCGTGTGGCGTGGGTGGACTGGCGGCGGCCGGGGTTCCAGCTGGGCCTGGACATCGCGGCCGTGAAGGCGGCCAACCCGCAGGCGATCGGCGTGATCCTGGGTGGACACGGGATCACCGCGTGGGGCGCCACGTCCGAGGAGTGTCAGCGGAACTCGCTGGAGATCATCCGCACCGCGGAGAAGTTCCTGGCCGAACGCGGGAAAGCCGAACCGTTCGGCAGTGTCGTCCCCGGTTTCGAGGGGTTGCCGGAGGATGAGCGCCGCGCACGGGCCGCGGCGCTGGCGCCGCTGGTCCGTGGGCTCGTGTCCACGGACCAGCGCCACGTCGGGCACTTCACCGACTCCGAGGTGGTGCTGGAGTTCCTGGCGCGGGAGAAGCTCGCGCCGCTGGCCGCGCTGGGCACGTCGTGCCCGGACCACTTCCTGCGCACGAAGGTGCGTCCGCTGGTGGTGGACCTGCCCGCGACCGCGCCGCTGGAGGACGTGATCGCCCGGCTGAAGGAACTGCACGCCGAGTACCGCGAGTCCTACCGGGCCTACTACGAGCGCTACGCCACGCCGGACTCGCCGGCGATGCGCGGCGCCGACCCGGCGATCGTGCTCGTGCCGGGTGTCGGCATGTTCTCCTTCGGCAAGGACAAGCAGACCGCGCGGGTGGCGGGGGAGTTCTACGTCAACGCGATCAACGTGATGCGCGGCGCCGAAGCCGTGTCGACGTACGCGCCGATCGCGGAGAGTGAGAAGTTCCGCATCGAATACTGGGCCCTGGAGGAGGCCAAGCTCAAGCGGATGCCCAAGCCCAAGCCCCTGGCCGGCCGGATCGCGCTGGTCACCGGCGCGGGTTCGGGCATCGGCCGCGCGATCGCCGAGCGGCTCGCCGCGGAAGGCGCGTGTGTGGCGATCGCCGATCTCAACACCGAGGCGGCCGAGGAAGTCGCGAGTGGCATCGGCGGCCCGGACAAGGCCATCGCGGTCGCCGCGGACGTGACCGACGCGGCGGGCGTGGCGGCGGCGGTCGATGCCACGGTGCTGGCGTTCGGCGGGATCGACCTGGTGGTGAACAACGCCGGCCTGTCGATCTCGAAGCCGCTGCTGAAAACCACCGAACGCGACTGGGACCTGCAGCACGACGTGATGGCCAAGGGCTCGTTCCTGGTCTCGCAGGCGGCGGCGAAGGCGATGATCGCGCAGGGGCTCGGCGGGGACGTGGTGTACATCTCGTCGAAGAACGCGGTGTTCGCCGGCCCCAACAACGTCGCCTACGGCGCGGCGAAAGCCGACCAGGCCCACCAGGTCCGGTTGCTCGCGGCCGAGCTGGGTGAGCACGGTATCCGGGTGAACGGCATCAACCCCGACGGGGTCGTGCGCGGCTCCGGCATCTTCGCCGGCGGCTGGGGCGCGCAGCGCGCCGCGGTCTACGGAGTGCCGGAGGAGAAGCTGGGCGAGTTCTACGCCCAGCGCACGATCCTCAAGCGCGAGGTCCTGCCCGCGCACGTCGCCGCCGCGGTGTTCGCGCTGACCGCCGGCGACCTGACCCACACCACCGGCCTGCACATCCCGGTCGACGCCGGGGTGGCCGCGGCCTTCCTGCGTTAGGAACGGACTCCATGACCGACACGCTCGCGCGGCCCGGCTCTCCGGGCCTGGACCGCATCACCCCGCGCCGCACCCGCGTCGGCCTCGTCGCCGGCGGGCTCGGCGCGTACTGGCCGCAGTTCCCCGGACTGCTGCCGCAGCTGCGGGACTCGGCCCGCCGGGTCGCCGAGCGGTTGTCGGGACTGGAGTGCGAGGTCGTCGACGTCGGGTTCATCTCCGACGCGGCCGAAGGCGCGGCTGCCGCGGAGAAGCTGCGGCTGGCCGACTGCGACCTCATCATCGGGTTCCTCACGACGTACCTCACCTCCAGCATGCTGGTGCCGATCGCGCAGCGGTCGGGTTCGCCGGTGCTGCTGCTGAACCTGCAGCCCACCGAGGCGATGGACCACGAATCGTTCGACACCGGCGCGTGGCTGGCCTACTGCGGTGCCTGCCCGCTGCCGGAGATGGCCAACGCGTTCCGCCGCGTCGGTGTCGAGTTCCGCTCGGTGTCGGGGTTCCTGGAGGACGAGCGGGCCTGGGTGAAGATCGCGCGCTGGATCAAGGCGGCCGGGGTGCGCGCGGCGTTCCGGCACGGGCGCCACGGCCTGCTCGGGCACCTGTACCCGGGGATGATGGACGTGTCCACCGATCCGACGCTGGTCTCGGCCCAGCTCGGCGGGCACGTCGAGATCCTCGAGGTCGACGACCTGCGCGTGCGGGTGGAGAAGGTCACCGAGGCCGAGACGGCGGCGCGGATGGCGCTCGCGCGCGAAGTGTTCACTGTGGACGAATCGGTGGTCGAGGAGGATTTCGCCTGGGGCGCCCGGGTTTCCGTGGCACTGGACCGGCTGGTCGGCGACTTCGGGCTCGACTCCCTGGCGTACTACCACCGCGGCCTCGACGGCGAGACCCACGAACGGGTGGGCGCCGGGTTCATCCTCGGCGCCTCGCTGCTCACCGCCCGCGGGGTGCCCGCCGTGGGCGAGTACGAGCTGCGCGCGTCGCTGGCGATGCTGCTCCTGGACCGCCTCGGCGCCGGTGGCTCGTTCACCGAGCTGCAGGCGCTGAACTTCCGCGACGGCGTGGTGGAGATGGGCCACGACGGCCCGGCGCACCTGGCGATCAGCGCACGCAGACCGCTCTTGCGCGGGCTGGGCGTGTACCACGGCAAACGCGGCTGGGGAGTGTCGGTGGAGTTCGACGTGCGACACGGCCCGGTCACGCTGTGCGGGCTCGGGCAGCAGCGCGACGGCACGTTCGTGCTGGTCGCCTCGGAAGGCGAGGTTGTGCCCGGGCCGCTGCTGCGGATCGGGAACACGACGTCGCGGGTCGACTTCGGCCGCGACCCCGGCGAGTGGACCGACGAGTGGTCGGCCACCGGAGTGAACCACCATTGGGCGCTGGGGACCGGCCACCGCGTCGCCGAGCTCGAGGCGGTGGCGGACCTGCTGGGGCTCGGGCTGACCGTGGTGCGCTGATGGGTGCTCCTGTGATGCGCCTGGCCGCCGTGGACCTGGGCGCGACCAGCGGACGCGTGATGGCCGGGACCGTCGGGCCCGGGCGGCTGGAGCTGGCGGAGGTGCGGCGGTTCCCCAACGGCGGTGTCCGCGTCGCGACCACCGGTGGCTCGACCCTGCACTGGGACGTGCTCGGCCTGTACCGGGAGGTGCTGTCGGGGCTCGGCGACGCCGGTGAGGTGGTGGGCGTCGGCATCGACTCGTGGGCCGTCGACTACGGGCTGCTCGACGCCGAGGGCCGGCTGCTCGGCAATCCGGTGCACTACCGCGACGCCCGCACCGACGGTGTCGCGGCGCGGGTGCACCAGGCGATTTCGGCACGGGAGCTGTTCGCCGTGACCGGGTTGCAGGAGCTGCCGTTCAACACGCTCTACCAGCTGGCCGCGGAAGGAGACCGGCTCGCGGCGGCCGAAACGATGCTGCTGATCCCGGACCTGCTCGGCTACTGGCTCACCGGTGGCGTCGGCGCCGAGCGCACCAACGCGTCGACCACGCAGCTCTACGACGTGCGCGCGCGAACCTGGGCCGCCGGGCTCGCCGAGCGGGCCGGGATCCCGGCGCGGCTGCTGCCACCGCTGCGCGACTCGGGCGAGGAGATCGGGACGCTGTTGCCCGGACTGGCGGCCGAGCTGGGGACACCCGAGCTGCCGGTGGTCGCCGTGGGTTCGCACGACACGGCGTCGGCCGTGGTGGCGGTGCCGGCCGAGCCGGGGACGAACTTCGCCTACGTCTCCTCGGGCACCTGGTCGCTCGTCGGGCTGGAACTCGACGAGCCGGAGCTCGGGGACGCGGCGCTGGCGGCGAACTTCACGAACGAGACCGGCGTCGACGGCAAGATCCGCTTCCTGCGCAACGTGATGGGCCTGTGGGTGCTCACCGAAACCCTGCGCACGTGGGCTGCGCACGGCTCGCCGGTCGACCTGGCCACGGTGCTCGCCGAGGCCGCCGCCGCGCCCGCGCTGGCGGCCGTGGTCGACCTCGACGCCCCCGAGTTCCTGCCGCCCGGCGACATGCCGGCGCGGATCGCGGCGGCCTGCCGCACGACGGGCCAGCGCCCGCCGGAAAGCCGAGGTGAGCTCGTGCGGTGCATTGTGGACAGTCTCGCGCTCGCGTACCGCCGGGCGGTGCGCCAGGCCTCGCGGGTCACCGGCCGCCCGGTCGACGTGGTGCACATCGTGGGTGGCGGTGCGCGCAACGAGCTGCTGTGCCGGCTGACCGCCGACGCGTGCGGCGTGCCGGTGCTGGCCGGTCCGGTGGAGGCCGCGGCGCTGGGCAACGTCCTCGTGCAGGCGCGCGCCCACGGCGCCGCCCTGCCGGACCTCGCGGCCATGCGTAGGCTCGTGGCCGAAACCCAGCCGCTGCGCCGGTACGAGCCCGGCGGCGGGGACTGGGACGGCGCGCAGGCGCGGCTGCGCGGGGCGGGAGTGGTGGCGTGAAGGTGGCCGTGCTCGTGACGTGCATCAACGACACGATGTTCCCCGACACCGGCAAGGCGGTGTTCCGGCTGCTGCGGCGCCTGGGTGTGGACGCGGATTTCCCGGAGGCCCAGACGTGTTGCGGGCAGCCGATGGTCAACACCGGGTACCTGGACGAGGCGGTGCCCGTGGTGCGGGCCTTCGCCGACGCGTTCGCCGGGTACGACTACATCGTCACGCCGTCGGGCTCCTGCGCGGGTTCGGCGCGCCACCAGCACTCGCTGGTCGCCCGCCGGGCGGGGGAGCCACGGCTCGCCGAGGCCGGGCCGAAGGTGCTGGAGCTGAGTGAGTTCCTGGTCGACGTGCTCGGGGTGACCGACGTCGGCGCGTACTTTCCCCACCGCGTGACGTATCACCCGACGTGCCATTCGCTGCGCATGCTCGGTGTCGGGGACAAGCCGCTGCGGCTGCTGCGTGCGGTGCGCGGCCTCGACCTGGTGGAGCTGCCGGCCGCCGAGGAGTGCTGCGGGTTCGGCGGGACGTTCGCGGTGAAGAACGCCGAGACGTCCACCGCGATGGGCGCGGACAAGGCCCGCCACGTCCGCGACACGGGCGCGGAGGTGCTGGTCGCGGGTGACAATTCCTGTCTGCTGCACATCGGCGGCCTGCTCTCGCGCGAACGCTCCGGCGTCCGCGTGCTGCACCTGGCCGACGTACTGGCCTCGACCGAGGAGGACGCGTGAGTGCCACGTTCGTCGGGATGCCCGCCTTTCCGACAGCCGCGCGGGAGGCGCTGGCCGATACCCAGTTGCGGCGCAACCTCGCGCACGCCACCAGCACCATCCGGGCCAAGCGCACTGCTGTGGTCGCGGAGGTGCCCGAGTGGGAGGAGCTGCGGCTGGCGGGCGCGGCGATCAAGGACAACACCCTGCGGCGGCTGGACGAGCATCTGCTGACGCTGGAGGCGGCGTTGCAGGCGCGCGGCGCGACCGTGCACTGGGCCCGGGACGCGGCCGAGGCGTGCGCGATCGTCGCCGGGATCGCGCGGGGCCACGGTGTCGACGAGATCGTGAAGGTCAAGTCGATGGCCACGCAGGAGATCGGGCTCAACGAGGCGCTCGCCGCCGAGGGCGTCCAGGCGTGGGAGACGGATCTTGCGGAGCTGATCGTGCAGCTGGGTGACGATCTGCCCAGCCACATCCTGGTGCCCGCGATCCACCGCAACCGCGCGGAGATCCGGGAGCTGTTCCTGCGCCGCATGGCCGCGGCGGGCCGGCCGGCACCCGTCGAGCTCACCGACGAACCGGTGGAGCTCGCGAACGCCGCGCGCCTGCACCTGCGCGAGAAGTTCCTGCGGGCCAAGATGGCCGTGTCGGGCGCGAACTTCGCGGTGGCCGAGACCGGCACGCTGGTCGTGGTTGAGTCCGAGGGCAACGGCCGGATGTGCCTGACCATGCCCGAGGTGCTGGTGTCGGTGGTGGGCATCGAGAAGATCGTGCCGACGTGGGCCGATCTGGACGTGTTCCTGCAGTTGCTGCCGCGCTCCAGCACGGCGGAGCGGATGAACCCCTACACCTCGACCTGGTCGGGGATCACGCCCGGCGACGGGCCGCAGGAGATGCACGTGGTGCTGCTGGACAACGGCCGCACCCGCGCCTTGGCCGACGAGGTCGGCCGGCAGGCGCTGCGCTGCATCCGCTGCTCGGCGTGCCTGAACGTGTGCCCGGTCTACGAGCGCACCGGCGGCCGCGCGTATGGGTCGGTGTACCCGGGCCCGATCGGCGCGATCCTCAACCCGCTGCTCAAGGGCGTCGGCGTGGACGACCAGACCGACTCGCTGCCGTACGCCTCCAGCCTGTGCGGCGCCTGTTTCGAGGCGTGCCCGGTGCGCATCGACATCCCCGAGGTACTGGTCCACCTGCGCGCGAAGGTCGTGGACGCCCACCGCGGCGGCACCCCGAAACCCGAGGCTCTGGCGATGAAATCCGCGTCGTGGGTGCTCGCGGACGCCCGCAGGTTGACCTTGGCCGAGCGGGGGATGGGCGCGGCGGGCAAGGCGCTGAACCGGTTCGGCCGCGCCGTGCTGCCCGGCGGGCGCCGCGCGCTGCGCCGGCTGCCGTGGCCCGCGTCGCTGTGGACCGGCGCCCGCGACCTGCCCGCACCCCCGCCGGAGTCGTTCCGCGCCTGGTGGCGAAAAGGAGACCGCCGATGAGCGCCCGCGACGAGGTCCTCGCGGCCGTGCGGGCAGCCCTGCACACGGCCGACCGGACCGAGGCGCCCGTGCCGCGCGGCTACCGCACGGCACCGGCACCCGAGGACGTGGTGGCCTTGTTCGCCGACCGGGTCGTGGACTACCGGGCCACGCTCAGCCGCTGCCGGCCGGACGAAGTGGCCGACACCGTCCGCGCCGCGCTCGGACCGGCCCGCACCGTGCTGGTGCCGGAGGGTTTCCCCGCCGACGTCGGTGGGGTGCCCGACGCGGCCGACCTCGATTCGTGCGACGCCGTGGTGACCACCGCGGCCGTCGGCATCGCACGCACCGGCACGCTCGTGCTCGACCACGGCCCGGGCCAGGGCCGTCGCGCGCTGAGCCTGGTTCCCGACGTGCACGTGTGCGTGGTCCGCGAAGATCGGATCGTGGCGGGTGTGCCCGAGGCGATCAAGCTCCTGGACCCGGGCCGGCCGCAGACGTGGATCAGCGGCCCGAGCGCCACCAGCGACATCGAGCTCGACCGCGTCGAGGGTGTGCACGGGCCGCGGACGCTGCACGTGGTGCTGGTCGGCGCGTGAACGGCCGACGGTTGGTGCCCGCCGCGGCGCTATGGCACGATTTGTCCGTGTGACTTCCGCGGCAACAGGGCAGCACCGCGGCGAAAGCGGTGGTGGCGATGACGGTGCCGCGGGTGGTTCTGGCCGAGGACGACGTGCTGCTGCGCGAGGGCCTGGCCAGCCTGCTCGACCGCTCGGGGTTCGCCGTGGCGGGGCAGGCAGGCGACGCGACGGCGCTGCTCGAGCTCGTGCGCGAACACCGGCCCGACCTGGTGCTGGTCGACGTGCGGATGCCGCCCACCCACACCGTCGAGGGGCTCGAGGCCGCGCGCACCATCCGTGAGGAGCTGCCCGAGGTCGGCATCCTGGTGCTCTCGGCCCACGCCGACGTGGACCACGCGATGGAGCTGCTGGCCGGCGGCCGCGGCATCGGCTACCTGCTCAAGAGCCGGGTCGCCGACGTGGGGGAGTTCCTCGAGACGCTCAGGCGCATCGCGAAGGGCGGCTCGGTCGTGGAGCCGGCGCTGGTGCAGGAGCTGGTCGGGTCGCGTCGCCGCAACGACCCGCTGGCCGCGCTCAGCGCCCGGGAACGCGAGGTGCTGGGCCTGATGGCGGAGGGCCGGTCGAACGGCGGGATCGCGCGGCGCCTCTGGGTGACCGAGGGGACCGTGGAGAAACACGTGCGCAGCGTGCTGTCGAAACTCGACCTGCCGGAGACCACGGACGACCACCGCCGCGTGCTGGCCGTGCTCGCGTACCTGGACAACCGCTAGCCGCGACGGTCGGCCACCCGGGCCGGTCAGCCGATGGTGCCGAGCAGGCCGTGGATCGCCCGGGCCGACAGCACGGCTTTGGGCAGGAACCCGACGGCGGGACCTTCGGCGATCACGTCGCGGTAGTCCTCTTCCTCGTGGGTCGAGATCACGATGATGCGCGAGGACCCGCCGGCCTCGGTGCGGGCCAGGCGGCCCACGAGGTCGAGACCACTTTCCCCGCCGAGGTCGATGTCTACCAGTACGACGTCAGGGCGCAGCTCCGCAACGGACCGCAAGGCCTCCGCCCCACCCCGGGCGACCCCCGCCACCGTGACACCTTCGCGCTCAAGCAACCGACGAGCCGCGGCGAGGAAACCCGGGCTGTCGTCGACGATCAGGCACCGCACGTGTTCACCCTCCCAGAACCACGCAGTACGCGCATTCCCGCTAACCGGTACGACCACGACCCGTCACTCCGTCCGCGTACACCTGGTCGAGCTGATGCAGCCGAATGCGCCGAAGCGCCTCCGAGAAAGTGCACGCTCCGTACCAGAACCAACCGCAAGCGTCACATTGGCTGTGCCAGCGGCCGCATCGGGTGCAGTACTTGTTGCTGGCGTGGTGATGGACTGTCATGACCGGACTTCTTCCCGAGGAACTCTGGTGCCCCCGTCTCGCCGTCCAGTGTGGCGCTCGGCGGGGGTCGCCGTCGTCACGGCGAACGGGAATCCCCGGGCCCGGCCAGTGGGTAGACGATCTACCGGCTGGCCGGTACTGGCGCTCAGCCGGCCGGTTCGGCCAGCGGGAACTGCACTCGCACGGTCGTGCCGTCGCCCGGCGGGCTGTGCAGGGAGATCCGGCCGCCGAGGGCTTCCACACGGTCCTTGAGCCCGGCCAGCCCGGTGCCGCGGGTGAAGTCGGCGCCGCCCGGTCCGTCGTCGTGCACGGCGATCTGCAGCGTGTGGTCGCGGGTCTCGACGGTCACGTCGACGGCGGCGGAATCCGCGTGCTTGGCCGTGTTCGCGAGCGCCTCGGCGACCACGTAGTACGCGCCGACCTCGATCGGTTCCGGCAGGCGCCCGTCGGCGCGGACGTCGAGATCGATGGCCTGCGGCGAGCGCCGGGCGAGGGCTTTGAGTGCCGCCACCAGGCCGAGTTCCGCCAGCACCGCGGGGTGGATGCCGCGGGCCATCTCCCGCAGCTCGTCGAGCGCTTCCGACAGTCCGGTGGCGATGCGATCGAGCTCGCCGCTCACCTCGCTCGACTCGGGCAGCAGCGCCTGCGTCGCCCGGACCTGCAGGGCCAGCGAGACGAGCTGCTGCTGGGCGCCGTCGTGCAGGTTGCGCTCGATGCGCCGCCGGGTCCGGTCGGCCGTGGCGACGATGCGGGCGCGGGAGGCTTGCAGCTCGGCGCGGGCCTCGGCGTTCTCGATCGCGGTCGCGACGAGCTCGGTGAAGCTGGCGATCTGCGCCTCGGTGCCGTCGGGGAACGGCTCGGCGCTCTTGGTCGACGCGGCGATCACCCCCCAGATCCGGCCGGACACCAGGATCGGGCAGCCGATCGACGAGCGGATGCCCAGCCCGCGCGCCTCCCGCGCGATCGCGCCCGTCTCACCCCAGAAGGTGGCCAGCCGCACGGGTCCGCCCGTCTTGCGGACCTCGCGGGCGACGCTGAGCCCGTCGAGCTTGATGCGCGTGCCGACGGTGAGGTGCACGGGCACGCGGCTCCAGGCGGCGACGCCGGTCACCGTACCGTCCACTTCGTACCGTTCCAGCCGGGCGAGATCGGCGCCGAACAGCAGACCGACCTCCCGCGTCACGGCTTCGAAGACCTCCTGCGGCGACACCGTCCGGGCGACGAGCGTGGCGACGCGGCGCAGAGCCGACTGTTCCTCGGTGAGGCGCGCCGACGTCAGCGCCGCTCGCTGCAGCCGTTGGGCGAGTGTGCCCACCACGACCGCGGTGATCAGGAAAACGCCCAGTGCAACGGCTTTCTGGGCGTCGACGAAATGCAGCGCGTACGGCGGCGGGGCGAACAGGACCGTGTAGACGGCGACGCTCACCAGCGACGTGATCACCGCGAGCAGCGTTCCCCAGATGACGGCGACCGGCAGCACCACGACGAGGTACAGCATCAGCAGCGTGACGGTGTCGACGTACGGTTCGAGCAGCAGCGCGATCCCCGTGACGGCGCCCACCGCCACGGCGGCCGCGAGCGCACCGCTGGAGCGCCGCCGCATCAGCTCTCCGGAACGGCGGCGCGGCACCGTGGTTTCCGATCTTTCCGTGAACACGCGCAACACCCATGCCGAGGATAAGCCGCGACCGGGCCCACAGCCAGCCCCCGCGAAAGTCGCGTTAGCGGGGGCGGGGTACTCCAGGTGGCAGGAATGCGGCCCGGCGCCCACCCCGGCAATCCTGTGAGGACTCGAAAGCCACGGCGGTAGCCGGCACCGGGTGTCGCCCCGCCTCCTCGGAAGTCCACTCCGGATCGAAAGGTGCAAGCGACATGCGCCAGCACGGCTCGCCCGGCCGGGACGCGGCCGGCACCCACCGCGCCCCGGCCGGGCCCCGCCGGCGGCCCCGGTCCGGCCGTCGGCCGAGAGGCCTTTTCCTGGCCTGGCTCCACGAGGGGAGCGTGAGTGATGCCTGACCCGGTGGCCCGCTGGGGCCTGCAGCTGTTCGGCTGCCCCTGCTCGGTGTGCGGCCGTCCCGCCGAGCGCCTCTGGTTCCTCGCCGACAGCCGCGTCGTCTCCCACCCGGGCGGCGGCCCGCTGTGCCGCCTCCCGAACCCCGAGCCCGACGCGGAACTGCCGGTCGCCGTGGTGAAGAGCAGAAAGAGCGCGGCATGACCGACCAGGCCCTCCCGCGGCACCACCGGCCGAGCGACACCCTGCTCGGTTGGGAGGCCTTCGACCTGCGCGGCCAGGCGGCCCGGCTCGGCCTGCCGACGGGCTGGTTGCGGCCCCGCTGCCCGGGTGAACAGGAGCCGCCACCCCTGGACTGCCGGGGAATTCCCGCCAGTCCTTGAAAACCGGGACGGTTCGCCGTCCCCTCGCAAGCTGCCCGGCCGGGGTCGTGTGTCCCCCGCCCCGCGATGTCGGCCGGGTTCCACTTCGGACCGACCCGGAACCGCCTCTTCCGGACGGCGAGAGTCCGGCGTCCACTGCGCCGGGCTCTCGTACGCAACAGGGGTCAGCGTGCTGGGGTCAGTGCGCCGGTGTGTAGCCCACATCGACCACGCCCGGCACCCCCGCCGGGCGGCGCTTGCCGGTCAGCACCGGGTCGAAGTCCTTGCGGTCATGGAGAAAGCGCTGGAAGAACGCGGTGGCGTAGGCGTCGTGATGGCGCGCTGCCGGTTCTCGGTGAGTTCGCGCTGGTCCTGCTGCGGGCCGTCCGGGAACTGGGGCACGCAGGTGCCCGGGCGCGAGCCGGGTATGGCGTCGTCGTGGCTGCCGACCTGGCCGCCGGACGGGGACCACTCGGTGTTGTAGTTGTCGTGGTTGCCGCCGGTGAGGGTGAAGCGGTAGATGGGCACCTGGTTGTCGCCGGAGTTCCCCTTGAAGTAGTTGCCGGTGTTGATCTGGTCGCAGGTGCCCCACATCCGCGCGAACGGAACCTGCGTCGCGGCCTCGTCGTTCCCGTTGTCGGTGGGGGCGAGGGCGAGCACGGCCTTCACGGTCACGCCGGCGGGCCAGTCGCCGTGGCGCTGGTCGGCGGCCTGGTGCATGACCCCGCCACCGCCCATCGAGTGACCGACGGTGCCGACGTCGCCCAGGTCCACGTGGCCGCGGAAGCCCACCGTGCGCGCTTTACCGCTCGCGGGGTCGGTGAAGTGGCCGCTCAGCGGTCCCGAGCCGGTCGCGGACAGCTGCCACATTGCGAGGTGGGCGTTGAGCAGCGCCGCGCGGGCGTAGTAGACGGTGGGTGCCTGGACCGCGGCCGTCGCGTTGATCCCGTTGGCGCCGATGGAGACGACCACGAACCCGCGCCGGGCGGGCACGGCCAGGCCCACGTGCGCGCCGCGGTCTGCTCGGAACGCCTGGTCGCCGAGGTGGTAGGCCACCGTTTCGACACGGGTGGGTGGCGGCCGGCCCGCCGTCCGCCACCCACCCGTCCGCCACCGCTGTCGGAGACCCCGCCACGATCGTCGTGACGGCCGGCGCCGTCGTCTTCATGATCAGCCGCGTGGCCCGGGCCCGTAGCCGAGCATTGTCAGGAACCCGTGTGCTCACCCCGGGAATCGTGCCGGTGCGGTTCGACGACGGGGAACTCGTTGTCGGTGCCGGCGACGAGGTTGAAGTAGTTCGTCAGGACGTTGAGCGCGAGGTTGCCGATCACCTCGCCGATCTCCGCGGTGGTCACGCCCGCCGCGCGGGCGGTCTCCAGGGCGTCCGCGTCGATCGTGCCGCGGCCGCGGGCGATGGTGTCGGAGAGGATGAGCAGGGCGGCGGCGTGGGGGTCACCCGAGTCCGCGTGGCGGGCGCGCTCGACCTCGTCGGCGTCGAGCTTGGCGACGTTGCGGCCCAGTACCGTGTGCGCCGACAGGCAGTAGGTGCACCCGTTGTACTCGGCGGTCGCGAGCGCGAGCCGTTCCCGCGCCGCGGCGGGCAGCACGCCGCCGGCGAGCGCGGCGGACAGGCCGAGGTAACCCTTCAGCAGCGCGGGGCTGTTCGCCATGGCCTTCGCCATGTTCGGGATCGACCCCGCGTTCTTCTTCACCTGCGCGAGCAGCTCGGCGGCCTGGCCGGTGGCGTGTTCGAGCTCGATCTGGGGCAGCGTCGACATAACGAGGACCTTCCTAATGCATGAGTGGGCTCAATCCGTTAGGTAACCGTGGCATGCGGCCGTCGGCGTCGTCAAATGGTTGTGACGCAGAATTCCATTAGGAAGTGCTAATGTGGGGTCATGACAACCGCAGCGTTGCTGGGCGAACCCCTCGCGGTGGAGCTGATGAACACCGTGAACGTCGGCCGCGACGGCATCACCGACGCGCTGGCCGACGACGCCGGTGTGGTCAGCTGGCTGGCCGCGGTCGCGCCCCGCCTCGAACGCGAGGCGGGCCTCACGCTAGACGGCGATCCGGCCCCGGTCGCCGACCGGCTGCGGGCCCTGCGCGACGCCCTGCGTGTCCTCGCCGCCGAGGCCACGCAGGATCCCCGCCCGGTCGCCGTCGAGGTCGCGCGGGCCGAGGCGCTGGCCACGCTCAACCGGCTCGCCCACACGCGCGCCGAGCTCGAGTGGCCCGAGGCCGGCGAGCCCGCCCGCGTGCTGCGTTCACCCGGCACCCCTGCCGAACGAGCGCTCGCTTTCCTGGCGCACCAGGGCATCGACTTGTTCGGCGGGGACCAGCGCCACCAGCTGCGCGCGTGCCTCGCGCCCGGCTGCCTGCTGTTCTTCGTGAAGGACCGCTCGCGCCGCGAATGGTGCTCGGCCGCATGCGGCAACCGCGCCCGCGTCCAGCGGCACTACCAGCGTCACCACGCGAAGAGCTGAGGACGCCGCCACGTCGCGGGGTGGATCACCGGGTGAAGCTGCCCGCCCCCGGCACGGCGTCGAGCAGCTGTCGCGTATACGGATCCGCCGGCGCCGACAAGACCTCTTCCACGGGCCCGTGCTCCACGACCTGCCCGGCCCGCATCACGAGCACGTCGTGGGCCAGGGAGCGGACCACGGCGAGGTCGTGGGAGATGAACAGGTAGCTCAGACCCAGCTCGGCCTGCAGCGTCCGCAGCAGCCCGAGGATCTGGTCCTGCACCAGCACGTCGAGCGCCGACACGGGTTCGTCGCACACGACCAGGCGCGGGCGCACCGCCAGGGCGCGGGCGATGGCCACCCGCTGGCGCTGCCCGCCGGACAGCTCGTGCGGGTAGCGCTGGGCCAGCGCGGCGGGCAACGCCACCTGGTCGAGCAGCTCGGCCACTTGCGCCCGCCGCGACGAGCGGTCGCCGACGCCGAAGGTGCGCAGGGGCTCGGTGATCAGGCGTTCGACCGTCCACATCGGATCGAGGGAGGCGTACGGGTCCTGGAACACCGGTTGCATCGCCCGCCGCGCGGCTCGCAGCCGGGCGCCGCGCAGGCCGACCACTTCCGCGCCGTCCAGGCGGATCGTGCCGGACGTCGCCGGCACCAGGCCGAGCACCAGGTGGGCGGTGGTGGTCTTGCCCGAACCGGACTCGCCGACGATCGCCGTCGTGCGGCCCTGGCCGACGGTGAAGGACACGTCGTCGACCGCGCGCAGGGTGCCGCCGTGCCCGCGCACGCGGTACTCCTTGGCCACGTGCGACACCTCGAGCACCACCTCCCCGGCCGTCGTGGCCCCGTTGAGCGGGCCGGTCAGCGACGGAGCCGCCGCCACGAGCCGCCGGGTGTAGTCCTCACGCGGCTCGGTGAGCACCCGGCGCGCGGGCCCGGTCTCGACGATCTCGCCGTCGGACATCACCACGACGCGGTCGGCCCGGTCGGCGGCCAGCCCCAGGTCGTGGGTCACGAGCAGCAGCGCCGTGCCCAGCTCCTGCGTGAGCTTCTCGAGGTGGTCGAGGATCTGGCGCTGCACGGTCACGTCGAGCGCTGACGTCGGCTCGTCGGCGATGAGCAGGTCGGGCCGGCACGCCAGGCCGATCGCGATCAGCACGCGTTGCCGCATCCCGCCGGAGAACTCGTGCGGGTATTGTCGGGCCCGCCGCGCCGGCTCGGGGATGCCGGCTTCGCCGAGCAGTTCGACGGCGCGGGTCCAGGCTTCCCGGCGCGAGCACATCCGGTGCGCCACCAGCGTTTCGGCGACCTGACGGCCCACACGCGCCACGGGGTTGAGGTTCGACATCGGGTCCTGCGGCACCAGCCCGATCTCGCGGCCCCGCAGCCGGCGCAGTCGTTTCTCGCCGGCGTGCGTGAGGTCCTCACCGCGCCACCGGATCGCGCCGCCGGTGATCCGGCCGGATCCGGGCAGCAGGCCGATCACCGCGTGCGCGGTCGTCGACTTGCCGGAGCCCGACTGGCCGACCACGGCCACGCGCTCACCCGGCGCCACCTGCAGGCTCACTCCCCGCACGGCGGCAGTGGCGCCGAAGGACACCTCGAGGTCGCCGACTTCCAGGAGCGGTTCGGTCATCGTGGTCCCTTTCACCGCGAGCTCTTCGGGTCCAGCGCGTCGCGCAGGGCGTCGCCGAACAGGTTGAACCCCAGGCAGATCACGGCGAGCGCGATCCCCGGGAAGATGCCCGGCCAGGGCGTGCGGAACAGGTACTGCTGCGCGTCGGACAGCATGATCCCCAGGCTCGGCGCGGGCGGCTGGATGCCGAGGCCGAGGAACGAGAGCACCGCCTCGCCGATCACCGCGACCGGCATGATCACCGTGGCCTGCACGATGATCGCCGAGGCAGCGTTGGGCAGCACGTGTCCGCCGAGCACCCGCCACGGGCCGGCGTGCATCGTGTGCGCCGCGAGCACGAAGTCGGTTTCCTTGAGCCGCAACGTGTCCGCGCGCACCACCCGGGTCATCGTCGGGATCTGCGCGATGCCCAGCGCGATGGCCGCGTTGGTCAGGCCGCCGCCGTTGATGGCGGCGAGCCCCACGGCCAGGATGAGAAACGGGAACGCCAGCATCAGGTCCGCCAGCCGCGAGATCAGCGCGTCGAGCCAGCGCCAGTACCCGGACAGCAGCCCGAGCGGCACACCCACGACCACGGCGAGCAGCACCGAGAGGACCCCGACCTCCAGCGAGGCGCGCGTGCCGTACAACACGCGCGAGAGGATGTCGCGGCCGAGGTCGTCGGTGCCGAGCGCGAACCCGACCGTGCCCGGCTGCTGGAACGGCGTCTCGAAGTGCACCGCCGTCGGCGCGTAAGGCGCCAGCAGCGGCGCGAACACCCCGGCGATCACCACGATCAGCAGCAGCACGCCGCCGATCACGCCCATCTGGTTGTGCAGCAGCCGCCCCAGCACTCGGCCGTGCGCACGGGCCAGGGGCGCGGGGGTTTCGGCGGCGATCGTCATCGGGTCCTCCCGGAGACTCGCAGGCGTGGGTCGATGACCGTGTAGAGGAAGTCGACGAGCAGGTTGATCACGATGTAGGCCGAGGTGATCACGAGGACCACGGCCTGGATCACGGGGTAGTCGCGGGTGAACACCGAGTCGAGCGTGAGCTTGCCGATGCCCGGCAGGCTGAAGATCCGCTCGGTGACCACGGCGCCGGCGATGAGGCCACCGAGCTGCAGCCCGACGATGGTGGTGACCACGATGAGGCTGTTGCGCAACCCGTAGCGGAAGATCACCGCGCCGCGCCCGAGGCCTTTCGCCCGGGCGGTGCGCACGAAGTCGGCCGTGAGGGTCTCGACCATCGACGACCGCGTCTGCCGCTGCACCACGGCCGCGTGGGTGAGACCGAGGATCACCGCCGGCAGCGTGAGGTAGTAGATCCCGCGCAGCGGGTGCTCGAACGGCGAGACGTACCCGGACGCGGGGAACCACCGCAGCTGCACGGAAAGGTAGAGCACGCCGAGGATGCCGAGCCAGAACGTCGGCACCGACAGCGCGAAGAGAGAGAAGCCGTTGGCACCCCACTCCGGCCAGCGCCCGCGGAACACCGCGGCCACGACGCCGGCGAGCACGCCGACGAGCACCGCGACCAGCATCGCGAACACCGCGAGCTGCACCGTCACCGGCAGGGTCGCGCCGATCATCTCCCGCACCGGCGTGCCCGTGCGCACGGACTTGCCGAAGTCCCCGGTGAGCGCGTGGCCGACGAACTTGAAGTACTGCACGGGCAGGGGATCGTCGAGCCCGAGCTGCGCGCGCACCGCGGCGATCGCGGCCGGGTCGGCTTCCTCGCCGGCCATCGCCGTCGCCGGGTCGCCCGGCAGCAGGCGGACGCCGATGAACACCACGATCGACGCGAGCACCAGCGTCAGCGCCGACTGCCAGAGCCGGTGGAGCAGGTAGTGTCCCATGGCTCAGCCCTCCTGACCCGCGAGGAACGCGGCCTTGCCGAGCCGCACCACTCCGTCGGCGTACACCTGCACGCCGGTGACGCGGGTGGAGTGCACGGTGAGGTTGCGGACCCGGTAGGTGTAGACGATCGGGTTCTGCTGCTGGATCAGCTGCACGGCCTGGCCGTACAGCGCGGCGCGCTGCTTCGGGTCGACGCTGCGCGCGGCCCCGGTCAGCAAGTTGTCCAATGTGGACGAGTTGAAGCCGCCGTAGTTGCCGCCCGAGCCGGTCGAGAGGAAGCGGGCGGTGTTGGCGTCCGGGTCGATGCGGCCGGACCAGCCGAGCATCAGTGCCTCGAACGTGCCGCGCTTCTGCACGTCCAGCAGGGTGGAGTACTCGACCGGCACGATCTGCACGGCGAACCCGCCCTCGGCGACGCTGGCCTGCAGTGCCTGGGCGTAGCGCAGCTGATCCTGCGTGTTCGTCACCTGCAGCTCGATCGGGAACGGGATCGGCACGCCGGCCTGCTGCAGCAGCTGCCGCGACTTCGCGGGGTCGAAGGGCGGGCAGGCTTCGGAGGCCGGGGTCGAGAAGGGCGTTTTCGGGGCGATGGGTGAGCAGGCGGGGTCGAACCAGTTGTTGAACACGGTGTCGACGAGCGTCTGCCGGTCCAGCGCCAGGGAGAACGCGAGGCGGATCCGAGGGTCGTTGGCCAAGGGCTTGTCGATGTGCTTCGTGGGTTTGCCGACGCCGTCGACGTTGCCGGTGTTGAAGGTGACGCTCTGGTAGCCCAGCGAAGGCCCTTGCAGCACTTTGAGATCCGGGTCCTGCGTGAGCGCGTCGACGTCCTGGGGCGAGATCGTGTCGGCGACCTGGATGTCACCGGAGCGCAGGTTCGCGGCGCGGATGTTGGCGTCGGCCATGATCCGGTAGGTGATCGTGTCGAGGTGCACGTTCTTCGCGTCGTAGTAGAGCGGGTCGCGCACCACGTCGATTTCGGTCTGGGGCACGCGCTTCACGAACTTGAACGGGCCGACGCACACCGGGTGGTCACCGAAGTCGTCGCCCTCTTTCGCGAGCGCGGCCGGCGACATGATCATGCCCGCGCGGTCGGCGAGCGCCGCGGTGATCGGGGCGAACGGCTTCTTGTAGTGCAGGACGACGTGGCTCTTGTCGGGTGCGTCGATGCGGCTGATCGGGCCCATCTCGCTTTTGCGCTGGGAGGTTTTGAGCTCGAAGTGCCGGCGCAGGCTGGTCGCGACGGCCGGTGCGTCGAAGGGTGTGCCGTCGGCGAAGACGATCCCGGTGCGCACGGGGATGGTCACGGTGAGGCCGTCGGGGGAGATCTTCGGCAACGCCGTGGCGAGCTGCGGCACGACCGCGCTGGTGTCGTCGATGTCGTAGAGCTTTTCGCAGATCGTGGTCATCACGTAGCGCGTGTAGAGCGAGCTGGACGTGGTGGGGTCGAGTTTGTCGGGCTCGTTCGACAGGCCCATCACGAGGTCGCCGCCACGCTGGACCGCTTGGTTGCCGACGGGAGTGCCGAAGTCGTCGTGATGCTCGCCGCGGGCGCTCGCGTGTTGCACGGGTACGCACGCCGTGAGAGTCATCACCGCGACCCCGGCCAGGAGCAGGAGCGGGGACCGAGGAGACATGGCCCACAAACTACGTCGGTTTTTCCCCGACTCTGTTTCCTCGCCGTTAATCCGTGTTAAATCGTTATAGGGAGAAAATGGGCATGCCGAAATGCGGACCCGCGCGCGGGCCCGCATTTCGGCGGGAAGGGATTTATTATCGCCCGGCCGCGTAACCCTGCATTCCCCGGGGGTTCGCCGCGGCCGAGAGGACGCCGGTCTCCGGGTCGCGGGCGACCGCGCACAGCCTCCCCTCGGACCAGGGATCCCCGACCGTCACGACGTGACCGCGGCGCTCGAGGTCCGCGATCACGTCGTCGCCGATGCGCGATTCCACGGTCACGCTTCCGGCGACCATCGCGCGCGGGTAGAACGAACCGGGGAAACTGTCCGTGTGCCAGTTGGGTGCGTCGATCGCGCCTTGCAGATCGAGCCCGCTGCGCACTTTTTCCCGCAGTGCGACCGCGAGGAAGAAATGCGTGTTCCACTGGTCCTGCTGGTCGCCGCCGGGCGTGCCGAACGCCATCACCGGCACGCCGTCGCGCGAAGCCAGCGAAGGCGTAAGTGTGGTGCGCGGTCGCTTGCCCGGGGCCAGGGAGTTGGGCAGGCCGGGGTCGAGCCACGCCATCTGCAGCCGGGTGCCGAGCGGGAACCCGAGTTGCGGGATGACCGGATTGGACTGCAGCCAGCCGCCGCTGGGTGTCGCGGCGATCATGTTGCCCCAGCGGTCGACCACGTCGAGGTGGCAGGTGTCGCCGCGGGTCGCGCCGTTCTCGGCGACGGTCGGCTCGCCGGCGCCCGTCGCGGAGTGCACGGCGCCGCCGCCCGCGACGTACTGGGCGTGCTTGCTCAGGCGCGGTTCCCGGCCGTCGGGGCGCCCCGGGCGCAGCTCGTGCGACGCGTGCTCGCCGATGAGCTTGCGACGGCTTTCGTTGTAGGCGGGGGAAAGCAGCGTCTCGATCGAGACGTCGGTGCTGTCGCCGTACCAGGCTTCGCGGTCGGCCATCGCGAGCTTCGTGCCCTCGATGAGCGTGTGGTAGTAGTCCGGCGTGGCGTAGTCGAGGCCGTCTTCGGGTAGGAGAGCCAGCTGCTGCAGCAGCGCCGGTCCCTGGCTCCAGAGGCCGGCTTTCGCGACGGTCCAGCCGTTCCAGGTGAAGGTGACGGGGTCCTCGTAGGTCGCGCGGAACGCCGCGAGGTCGGCGCCGGTCAGGGTACCGGCGTGGCGTTCGCCGGAGGTGTCCATGGTGGGTTTCGCGGCGAACTCGGCGATTGCCTCGGCGATGAAGCCTTCCCGCCAGACCTTGCGGGCGGCTTCGATCTGCGCCTCGCGGCCCGACCCGGCGGCCTCGGCCTCGGAGATCAGGCGGCGCCAGGTCCCGGCGAGGGTGGGGTTTTTGAACAGCGCGCCCGCTGCCGGCGCGCGGCCGCCGGGCAGGTACAGCTCGGCCGAGGTGGTCCACTCGGTCTCGAACAGCTCGCGCACGGTCTCCACGGTGGTGCCGACGCGGTCCACGGCCGGGTGACCGTTCTCGGCGTAGGTGATGGCGTACTTCAGGACTTCGCGCAGCGGCTTGGTGCCGTGGTCGTGGAGCAGGAGCAGCCACGCGTCGACGGCACCGGGCACCGCGGCGGCCAGCGGCCCGGTGCCGGGCACGAGCTCGAGGCCGAGCGAGGTGTAGTGCTCGATCGTGGCGCCCGCCGGCGCACCACCCTGTCCACAGAGGACCTTCGGGGTGCCGTCCGCCGGCGCGACGATCATCGGCACCTCGCCGCCGGGGCCGTTGAGGTGCGGTTCGACGACGTGGAGCACGAACGCGGCCGCGACGGCGGCGTCGTAGGCGTTGCCGTCGTCTTCGAGCACGGCCATGGCAGCGGCCGAGGCGAGCCAGTGGGTGGACGACACCATGCCGAAGGTGCCTTGCAACGTGGGACGGGTCTGGAACATCCCTGCATCGTCGCGCTTGTGCGGGCGTACGTCAAAGACATGTATGACACCATTCCGATAGCCTGGTGCTATGGAACGTCGGCAGCTCGAGTACTTCGTCGCGATCGTCGAGCACGGCGGCTTCACCCACGCGGCGCGGGCGCTGCGCGTGGCCCAGCCGTCGCTCTCGCGTGCGATCGCCAAGCTGGAGCACGAATTGGGTGTGGCGCTGTTCCACCGCGTCGGCCGCAACGCCGTGCTCTCCAGCGCCGGCGAGTTCATGGCCGACCGCGCCCGCCTGGTCCTGCGCGACCTCGACGCCCTGCGCGCCGCCGCCCGCGCGGTCGGCGACGGCCTCGCCGGGCGCGTCGACGTGGCCGCCACGTCGTCGTCGGCGTTGGAACCGGTGATCAGCATCATCGCCGACCTGCGTGAACGTCACCCCGGCGTGCTCGTGAGCACCTCCTCGGCCCTCTCGGCGGCCGAGGTCGTGGCCATGGTCCTGCAGGGCCGCTGCGAAGCCGGGGTCTGCGGCAGCGCCGAACGCCCCACCGGCCCGGGCCTGGTCACCCACCACCTGCGTGACGAGGAGTTCCTGCTGGTCGCGCCCCCGGGCTCGGCCGTCGGCTCGACCGTGTCGTGGAGTGATCTGAGCGGTATGCGTTTCGTGGTGACGAAACCCGCCACCGCCGTGCGCGCCCTCTTCGACCGCATCGCCGCAACCGTGCCGGAGGTCTCCATCGCCGCCGAGGTGGGCGACCGCAGCGTCGTGCTGCCCATGGTCCTGCGCGGCATCGGCTCCGGCCTGATGCCCGACGGCTGGAGCGACCTGGCCCGCCGCGCCGGCGCGGAGGTGGCGCGGTTCACCCCGGCGGAACGGCTCCCGCAGTGGCTGGTCCACCGCTCGGGTCCGATCACGGCGGCAACGCAGGCGTTCCTGGACACGACGTTGGCGGCGGGCTGAGGCAGCCCCGCCTCAGCTGAACTTCGCCGACGCCACCATCGCGTCGAACGCCGCGTCCTGGGCCGGCGTGGAGGCGTGTTCCACGATCAGGAGCTTGCTCTGCGGCAGCCACCACATCCGGATCTGGTTGTTCTGCGACGGGTCCTTGCACGTCTCCTGGAACCGTCCGTATTCGGCCTTTTTCGGGCCCACCGAGGCGAAGCCGTGATCCAGCGGGGTCCCGCCGGTGGCTTCGGAGCCCGTGCCGGGGTCGGTGGTCGGGCCGACGCACGTGGGGACGTCCGTGCCGGGGTACCAGCCGAACGCGCGGGTCGAGCTGGGCAGGTTGATCATCCCCGACGTGGCGGCCTCGCGCAGGTCCAGGATCTTGCCGGCGCAGGCGAAGGTGGCCGATTGGAGGCAGCCTTCGTAACCGGGGTCGCGGGATTCGACGGCGTACTGCGTGCCGGCGGGGAGGGTGACGGTCATGGTGGCGATGGTGGCCGTCACGCCGTCCGTCGAGGGAAAGGCGGACGAAGCGGGCGGGGGAGCCGAGGACGGAGCCGAAGCCGGCGGGACCTTCGCCGGTGGGGCGGACGTGCCCGGCGGCCCCACCTCGCCCAGGTCGCTGACGCCACCGGGTTCCGCGCGCCCGGTGGTGGTTTGTGTGCAGCCTGCCAGGAGCAAGCCCAGCGTGAGCACCGCCAGACCCCGTGTTCTTCGCACCAGCACCCCTCTCGTCGAAGCCCCCGGCACCTTTGACGCCGAGAGACGCGGCCGGTTCCGCCCGCAAGGGAATCGGGCCGGGGCAGCGCCGGGTTACTCGCGGGAGGTCTCCTCCTGTTGCGCGCCGAACCTGCGGGACGCGCCGGCCCACGTCAGCGGGCCCTCGGCGACGGCCGCCCGGGTCACGGCTGGCCGAGCGTGATCGCCGCGACCCCGGCCGCGGCGATCACGAGGCCGGTGGCCTGGGCGCGCGTCCAGCGTTCGTGCAGCAGACCGCGCGCGAGGACGATCGTGATGGCCGGGTAGAGCGACGTGATCACCGCGACCACCGCCAGCTGACCCGCGCCGGTCGCGGCGACGAACAGCAGGTTGGCGGCGCCGCCGAGGATGCCGGCGGCGGTGGCCGGCCACCAGGCCCGCTGCCACGTGCTCGGCCGCAGCCAGATCGCGGCCAGCAGCAGCAGGACCACGCCCACGGCCTGCCCCGCGACGAGCGGCCAGCTGCCCGCCCCCGTGCCCGCCCGGTCCAGGCCGATGAACAGCACCGCGAACCCGGCGCCCGCGACCACACCTTCGACCAACCCGGACCGCTTGCGCGCCGCGTCGTCGCCCGAGTGCTGGGACACCAGCGCGATCGCGGGCAGCACGAACACGATCCCCGCCCACGACAGCCACGTCAGCCGATCCCCGGTCGCGAACCCGACCAGCGCCGGCAACGCCGCGGCCAGCACCGCCGACACCGGCGCGACGACACTCATCCGCGCGGTGGCCAGGCCCCGGTACAGCGCGAACGTGCCGACGGCGGTGCCGAGGCCGCTCACCGCACCCCACACCAGCTCCTCCGGCAGCGGGGCCCGCGGGCCCATCACCACCACGGCCACCAGCGCGGCGAGCAGGCTCCACGGCTGCGCCAGCACCGTCACCGCGTTCGGGTCGCCACGCCGGCCCCCGACGCCCGCGACGAAGTCGGAAGCGCCGTAGCTGAGCGCGGACAACAACCCCAGAAGGACACCCACGGGTCCCATTCTGCCGAGTCCGCCGGCGGACTAGCGGGGCAGCAGCTGTTCCGCGCTGCACCACCACGTCGTCCGCCCGCCGACCTTGCCCCGTGCCATCGGGGCGTGGTCGCGCGGGCAGGTCGCGCCCGGCTTGCGGTAGGGGATCACCGTGAGGGTGTGCACGCCGCCGTGGTCGAGGGCGGCGGAGACGGAGGCGCGGGTGGCGCGCAGCAGCCGGTCGACCTCGGGCCGGTCGAGCTCGTCGACGCGGTGGGCGGGGTGGACGCGGGCGCGCCACAGGATCTCGTCGGCGAGGAGGTTGCCGATGCCGGCCAGGGCGTGCTGGTCGAGCAGGCGCGCCTTGATCGGCGCGGTGCCCTTCGTGACCGCGGCGCGGAACTCGGCGGGCGTGACCGACGCGGCGTCGGGCCCCAGCAGCTCGACGGGCGGGTCCAGCGTGATGCGGCCGAGGCGGCGCGGGTCGACGAGCATCATCAGGCCGCCGTCGTCGAAGGTCAGCGAAAAACGCGACCAGCGGTAGTCGCCCTGCAGGCGGCGGCCTTCCCAGTAGTCACCGCCGTCGATCTCGGTGCCGTCGGCGTCGGCGATCACGATCTTGCCCGACATGCCCAGGTGCACACCGAGCGCGGGACCGCCGTCGCCGGTGTCGCACCACAGCGATTTGCCACGCCGGTGGGCGGCCGTGAGCCGCCGCCCGACGAGGGCTTCGCGGATCTGCCCGGGCGGGTGCGGCCGGCACACGTACGAATCGGTGTCGTCGACCTCGACGATCGACCGGCCCAGCGCGGCCCGGTCGATCACCGATCGGGCCGACTCGACCTCGGGCAGTTCGGGCACGGGCGGCTCCCAGTTCGGACGGACACGGACGCGGACACATTGTCACCGATCCGGGCCGGCGACCCACGAACCCCACGGATCGCCGGCCCGGCCCGGCCCTACTGGCAGGCTTCGCAGTCGGGGTCGTCGATGCGGCACGCCGCACCGTCGGTGAGCTCGAAGTCGAAGTCGTCGAGCGCGGGCACAGGTAGCGCGGGCTGCTCGGGTGCGGTGGAAGCAGTCATGTCTCTCCCTCGGGTCGGAACAGGTGTTCTCCCTGTGTAGCGCCGAAGATCGTCCGGCATTCCGTGACCCGGGTCACAGTCTTTCGGGTGCGAATCATCGCCCATTCACGCGGGCTGGAACAATTTCGGAATCGGTAATATATTACCGTTCCTTTCGTAACCTTCCGCGGCCTTTCCCGTCACCCATAAAGTCGGGCCCAGCCGCGCCGGAACATTCGGGTGGCGTGGGCAAGGGAGGAATTTCTCATGAGCAGGTCATCGTCGCGCAGGGTCGTGCGCACGGCTCTGGCGGCCGCGGCGCTGGTGCCGTTCGCCGCGGTGTTCACCGGTCCCGCCGCCTCGGCCGCCCCCACCGCCCACTCGAGCCTGCCGGGCTCGGTTTTCGTGGGTACCAACCACAACAACAGCAGCGACCCGAGCCAGCCGGGCAACCAGATCGCCTACTACCACCGCGGGGGCGACGGCAGGCTGACGCTCGTCGGCACCTTCGCGACCGGCGGGCAGGGCTCGGGTCCGGGGCAGCGGTTCGCGGGTGACGGTCTCGGTTCCGGAAATTCGGTGCGGCTCACTTCGGACCACCGTTTTCTGTTGGTGACCAATGCCGGCAGCAATACCCTTTCGGTGCTGCGGATCCTGCCGGATCGCCTGCAGGTGGTCGACGTCGTGCCCACCGGTGACGGGTCCTTGTCGCAGCGGTTCCCGAACAGCGTCACCCAGCACGGGAACGTCGTTTACGTGCTCAACGCGTCGGGCCAGGGCAGCATCACCGGCTTCCGCCTCGGCCTCGGCGGCCGGCTCACCCCGATCCCCGGTTCGACCCGGCAGCTGCGGGCGAACCAGGACCGCTTCGCTCCCGACGCCTTGAAGGACCCGACGCAGGTCGCCTTCAGCCCCGACGGGCGCCACCTGCTGGTGTCCGTCAAGGACGGCCCGACCAACGCGGTGATCCCGGGCGCGAACCCGACCGGTCCGGGCCGCGTGCTGACCTTCGACGTCGACCACACGGGCCGGCCCGGCAAGGACTTCGTCCGCACGGACTTCGCCAACCGCGGTCCGTTCGGGTTCTCCTTCGACAAGGCGGGCAACGTCGACCTGGCCGAGTTCGTCGGCGGCGGGGTTGAGGACGGGCACCCGACCGGAGCCGCGGGCAGCTACCGCCTCGGCCGCGACGGGCACCTCACCCCGATCAGCACGGCCGTGGCCGACCACCAGATCGACACCTGCTGGGTCGTGAACAACGGCCGGTACGCCTTCGGGTCGAACTACACCTCGGGCACGATCTCCAGCTGGCAGGTGCACCCCGACGGCAGCCTCACCCTCCTGCACGAGGTCGCCGGCACCACGGACAAGTCGGCCAACTCGCAGGGCAGCACGCCGCTGGACCTCGGCTTGAGCCCCGACGGCCACTACCTCTACAACGTCCTGCCCGGCTCGGGGAAGCTCGCCGCCTGGTCGATCGGCGCGAACGGCGAGCTCACCAAGATCGGCGAGTTCGGCGGCCTGCCCCAGACCGTGAACGGCGACCACGCGCCGAGTGACTTCAGCGCGCTCGGCAGCCCCGCCGGCATCGACGTGAGCTGAGCCCGGCACCCGGGATGTCCGCGCCGGCCGGACATCCCGGGCCGCGCCCGTGGACCGGCCAGGGTACGCGGCTCAGGTGTTCCTCGATGCGACGACGCGCCTCGCGCGGGCAGGGTCGGCCCGGATCGTGTCGTCCACACTCGTGCGCAAAGGGCCTGAATCATGGAAACCGTCGAGAACTCACTCACCGCCGACCTCCTGGTGATCGGCTTCGGCAAGGGCGGCAAGATCACCGCCGCCACCATGGCCCGGCTCGGCAAGCGCGTGATCGTGGTCGAGCAGTCCGCGCAGATGTACGGCGGCACCTGCCCGAACGTCGGTTGCGTGCCCACCAAGGCCCTGGTCCACCGCTCCCGCAACCGCCGACCGTCCGACTCGCCACAGGAGTGGTACGAGCGCTCGGTGGGCGAGGTGCACGCCATCACGTCGTTGTTCCGCAAGGGCAACTTCGACGGGATGGCCGAGGCCGCCACCGTGCTCACCGGGCACGCGACGTTCACCGGGCCCGACACCGTGCTCGTGGACACCGAGGACGGGCCTGTCACCGTGCGGGCCGAGCACATCCTCATCAACACCGGATCGACCCCGGTCATCCCCGATCTGCCGGGCCTGCGCGACAGCGAGTACCTCGTCACGAGCACGGACCTGATCCACCGCACCGAGCTGCCGAAGCGCCTCGCCATCGTCGGCGGGGGTTACCTCGGCATCGAGTTCGCCGCGATCTACCGGCAGTTCGGCTCGGCGGTCACGCTCTTCGAGTCCACCTCGCGCATCCTCGACCACCTCGATGACGACGTGCAGGCCGTGGCCGAGAAGATCCTCGTCGACGAAGGCATCGAGATCGTCACCGGCGCGAACGTGACGGGGGTCGAGGACGGGGCCGGTGAGGCGATCGTGCGGTACATGCACGACGGCCGTGAGCGCACGCTGGCCGCGGACGCGGTGCTGGCCGCCGCCGGGCGCAAACCGGCCACCGAGGGCCTCGGGCTCGCCGCGGCCGGCGTCCGCGTGACCGCCCGCGGCGCGGTGGAGGTCGACGAGCACCTGCGTACGAGCCGGCCGCACATCTTCGCCCTCGGCGACGTCAACGGCGGGCCGCAGTTCACCTACGTCTCCCTCGACGACAGCCGCATCGTGCTGGACCAGCTGACCGGCGAGGGCAAGCGCACCACGACCGACCGGGTCGCCGTGCCGCGGACGTTGTTCATGACGCCGCCGCTCGCGATGGTCGGCCTGACCGAACGCGAGGCGCGCGAGGCGGGCCACCGGATCAAGGTGTCCAGTCAGCCGGTCGCCGAGATCATCGCGATGCCACGCGCCTACGTCGTGGACGAGACCCGCGGCGTGATGAAGTTCGTGATCGACCTCGACACCGACGAGATCCTCGGCGCCGCGCTGCTGAGCGTCGACGCGCAGGAGCTCATCAACACCGTGGCACTGGCGATGCGCCACGGCATCAAGGCCGCTCGGCTCGGCGAGGCGATCTACACGCACCCGTCGTCCACGGAGGCGTTCAACGACGTGATCGCGTCCGTGATCCACAGCGACGAGCGGTAACCACTCCCGCGGAAAGCCCCCTTTGTCCACAACGGACAGGCAGATTCTCGGGGCCATCTCGCAGCTTTGGTTCGAGGTCAGCGAGCCGCGGAGGTGTTCGGGCAGGGTCTGGATCAGCGGTATCAGCATGTCGTGGACTTCCTCGGCGATGTGCCCGCCGGGCAGGTGCCCGAGCATGACGTAGCGGGTGGAGCGTTCGACCAGGGTCACGATCTCGGACTCGGTGCAGGCGCCGACGATCAGGTCGTCTTCCCGTGGCGCTTCCTGGATCGCAGAACGCGACCTGATCTTGGTCCATCCGTGGCTTACACGGTTGCCATGACACGGCCCCGGGCGCACCCGAGGCACACCACGCAGGCGACCGGACCCGCGCACGCCCCGGTTCGCCGACGAGATGGTGATGATTTCCGAGCGACCACCGCAGGCCGAAGACCGGGCAATGCCCGCGCTCGTGAACTCCGGCCTGGACCGCGGCTTTGCTCGCGCGTCCAGGGGTCGCTCCGTGGTGCGCGCCGCCACAGGGGCAAGATGACACCGTGGGTTACGACGCGTTGTTATGGCTTTCGTTCGGCGGTCCGGAGGGGCCCGACGAGGTGATGCCGTTCCTGGAGAACGTCACCCGGGGCCGGGGGGTGCCGCGCGAGCGGCTGCTCGAGGTCGCCGAGCACTACCAGCACTTCGGCGGGGTTTCGCCGATCAACCGGCTCAACCGCGCGGCCATCGCCGCCGTCGAGAAGCAGCTGGCCACCGAGGGGCTCGACCTGCCGGTGTACTTCGGCAACCGCAACTGGCAGCCGCTGGTGGAGGACACCGTGGCGCAGCTCAAGGCCGACGGCGTCCGGCGCGTGCTCGCGTTCCCCACGAGCGCTTACGGCGGTTACTCCGCGTGCCGCCAGTACGACGAGGACATCGAGCGCGCTCGCGCGGCGGCTGGTCCCGACGCGCCGGAAATCGTGAAGCTGCGCCAGTTCTTCGACCACCCGCTGTTCGTCTCCGCGGTCGCCGACGCGGTGCGCGCCGCGCACGCGAGCCTTGGCGACCGGCCGGACACGCGCACGGTGTTCACCGCGCACTCGGTCCCGGTGAGCGCCGACGTCGCTGCCGGCCCACCCACGGAAGGCGGCAACCGCTACTCCCGCCAGATCGCCGAAGCCGCCCGGCTCGTGGCCGCCGAGGCGGGCATCGCGGAGTACGACGTGGTCTGGCAGTCGCGCTCGGGGCCGCCGCAGGTGCCCTGGCTCGAACCCGACATCGTCGACCACCTCGACGCTCTGCACGAAGCCGGTGTGACGTCCGTGGTGGTGAGCCCCATCGGCTTCGTGTCCGATCACCTCGAGGTGATCTGGGATCTCGACAACGAGGCCGCCGAGCGCGCCGCCGAACACGGCATGGCCTTCGCCCGGGCCGCGACGCCGGACGTGGACCCGCGCTTCGCGGAGCTCGTGGTGGAGCTGGTGCGCGAACACGTGTCGGACGCCCCGGTGCGCAAGCTGTCGGCCTTCCCGGCTGCCGGCTGCACGGTGAACGGGGCGCCTTGCGCGGTCGGGTGTTGTGAACCGGCGAACCGCCCGGCGCGCGCGGGTCAGTAGCTGACCGAGGCGGTGTAGGCCGGGCCGTCGGGGAAGTCGCAGTGCGAAGTCAGGGTGGCGGCCAGGTGCGTGGGCGTGCCGGCGGCGTCGTAGGTGAGGGTCTGGATGGTGAAGTCGCCGTGGGTGGTGCCGCAGCCCCGGCCTTCACCGTCGACCCGGAGCTCCGCGACCGACGGGTCGGCGAACGGGTTGTCGGTCGCGTCGGCGTAGTGGCCCTCGTGGAGGTTCTCGCCCTCAGGCGGCACGAACACCACTTCCCAGACGAGTCCGGGGCCGTAAGGCCCGTTCGGCGTACCGAGCACCAGGAACCGGATGCTGCGGTTGCCCGGGATCGATTGCAGCTCGAAATCATAGGCGGGCGCTGAAAACCGCTCGCTGGCGCCTTGCCCGAGGTAGTTGTCGGCGTCGCTGGCGTAGCTGTACGTGGGCGTCGCGGCAAGAGCGGCCGACGGCACGGTGACCGTTGCGGCACCGGCGACGAGTGCGGCCGAGCCGATGTGCTCGAACGCGCGAGATCCCGACAAAAGCCGCATGGGTCGGTCGTCGGCGTTCGCCACGGCTGACGGCGCAGGTGCTCGCGTCGGTCGCCCTTCAGCCGACCGCGAACACCCTCACGGTTGCCGGTCGGCCTGCTCCGCGAACACCCGCACCGCCTCGTTGACCGAGGCCGTCCGCGCCGTCCGCACGGCATCCGACAGCGGGCGCAGGGCTTCCGCACGACGGCTGGCCGCCGAGGCGGACAGGGCGCCACCCGGGTCGTCCGAGCCGGCGATGGCGAGGATCGCGGAGATCTCCTCCGCCCGCTGCAACACGCGCAGGGCCCGAGCCGGGGTGCCGGCCGGCCACTCCACCTGCGGTCGCGAGCGCAAGTGCGCGGACAGTTCGGCGCGCACGCCGGGGCGGTCGCTGGCCACGTCGAGCGCCTGCAGGGCACCCGCACTCGCGCGGATGGCATCCGTCAGCCCGTGTTCGGCGTCGGGCAGGGACTGGTACTCCAGCGTGACCGGGGCGGCGAGCGAGTAGACCGTCCAGCGCATCAAGCCCTCGGCGATCGGCTCGGGGACGAGGCCGAAGCCGAGCTCGGTCAGGACCACCGCGTCTCCACAGCGCAGGGCGGCTTCGGCGAACGGGCCGCCGCCGAGACCGCGGACGTCACCCGGGACGGGCAGCACGAGCTGGGCCATTTTGGTGCTCTGCGCGCGCAGGGCCATGAGGAGCTGGACCGGCGTCGCGGCGCGGTGGAACGCCAGGGGGAGCTCGAAGGCTTCGGCGGCGGGGGCGTCGGCCGCGACGACGTCGTGCGCTTCGCCCCAGGCAGCGAGGGCGTCGAGCACATCGTCGGAAGCCGCGGCTCCGTTGAGCCACGCGGAGGACCAGACGGCGAGGGTCGCACTGGGACGGCACACGACGCCCTATTTTACCGGTAGTCCGCACTTCGCGAACGATCGCCCACGCTGGAGTCGCTCCACGTCGACGTACACCGAATCGGTAAGTAGCGTCGATGTCGTGACCGTTGTCCCTGACTCACTTCCCCGTACCGCGGGCGAGCTCCGCGCCGCCGGGTACACCCCGCGCCCCATCGCACAGGAGATCCACGACAACCTGCTGACCGCCCTGCGTGAAGGCCGCGACGCGTGGCCCGGCATCGTCGGCTTCTCCCGTACCGTCCTGCCGCAGCTCGAGCGCGCGCTGCTCGCCGGCCACGACGTCGTCCTGCTCGGCGAACGCGGCCAGGGCAAGACCCGCCTCCTGCGCACGCTGGCCGGCCTGCTCGACGAGTGGACCCCCGTGATCGAGGGTTCCGAGCTCGGCGAACACCCCCTCGACCCGATCACCCCCGCCTCGATCCGCCGCGCGGCCGAGCTCGGCGACGACCTGCCCGTGGCCTGGCGCCACCGCAGCGAGCGCTACACCGAGAAGCTCGCGACGCCGGACACGTCCGTCGGTGACCTGATCGGCGACGTCGACCCGGTGAAGGTGGCCGAAGGCCGCAGCCTCGGCGACCCCGAGACGATCCACTTCGGGCTCGTGCCGCGCGCCCACCGCGGCATCGTGGCGATCAACGAGCTGCCCGACCTCGCGGAGCGCATCCAGGTCGCGCTGCTCAACGTGATGGAGGAGCGCGACATCCAGGTCCGCGGCTACACGCTGCGCCTGCCGCTCGACGTGCTGCTCGTCGCCACCGCGAACCCCGAGGACTACACCAACCGCGGCCGCATCATCACGCCGCTGAAGGACCGCTTCGGCGCGGAGATCCGCACGCACTACCCGCTCGACGTCGAGGCCGAGGTGGCCGTGGTGCGCCAGGAAGCGCACCTCGTCGCCGAGGTCGGCGAGCCGTTGCTGGAGGTGCTGGCCCGGTTCGTGCGCAACCTGCGCGAGTCGCCGGTGATCGACCAGCGCTCCGGTGTGTCGGCGCGCTTCGCCGTGGCCGCCGCCGAAACCGTCGCCGCGGCGGCGCTGCGCCGGTCGGCCCTCACGGGGGAGGAGCCGCCCGTCGCGCGGCCGGTGGACCTCGACGCGGTGCCCACAGTGCTGCGCGGCAAGATCGAATTCGAGCCGGGCGAGGAGGGCCGCGAGGTCGAGCACCTCGTGCACCTGATGCGCCGGGCCGTCGCGGAGACCGCGCGAGAGCGGTTCGCCGGGCTCGACCTGCGTCCGCTGTCCGACGCGGTCGCCGACGGCCACCTGGTGGCCACGGGCGAGCGCGTGCCGGGCAAGGACGTGCTCGCCGCCCTGCCGGAGCTGCCGGTGCTCCACGAGGTCGCCCAGCGTGCCGGGGTGTCCTCCGACGAGCCGGCGGGCCGCATCGCGGCCGCGGTCGAGCTGGCGCTCGAGTCGCTGTTCCTCTCCAGGCGGCTGGCGAAGGACTCCGACGAGAACACCACGGTGTACGGCCAGTAATGCCGCTCATTCCGGAGGGGTACTCCTACGGCCCGTGGCACGACGGGCCTGACCCGCTGGCGCCGCCGGCGGACCTGCGCGACGCGCTCGACGAGATCGGCCGCGACGTGATGGCCGGGGCTTCGCCACGCTCGGCGCTGGAGGAACTGCTTCGCCGCGGCACCGAGCGCACGGCGGGGCTCGACGAGCTCACCCGGCGGCTGTGGCAGCGCCGCTCGGAGATCCAGCGCCGCCACCGGCTCGACGGCACGCTGCAGGAAGTGCAGCAGCTGCTGAGCGAGGCGCTGACCGCCGAGCGCCGCGAATTGTTCCCCGACCCGGACGACGAGGCGCGCTTCCGCGAGGCGCAGCTCGACGCTCTGCCTCCGGGCACCGCCGCGGCCGTGCGGGAGCTCAGCGAGTACGACTGGCGTTCGTCCGAGGCCCGGGACAAATACGAGCAGATCCGCGATCTGCTCGGCCGCGAGGCGCTCGACGCGCGGTTCCAGGGCATGAAGCAGGCCTTGCAGAACGCCGGGCCCGAAGACGTCGAGCAGGTCAACCAGATGCTGTCGGACCTCAACGCGCTGCTGGCGGCCCACGCGCAGGGCGCCGACGACATCGACGAGCGGTTCGCGGAGTTCATGCGCCGCCACGGCGAGTTCTTCCCGGAGAACCCGCGCAACGTCGAAGAGCTCATCGACGCGCTGGCGGCCCGCTCGGCCGCCGCGCAGCGCATGATGAACTCGATGTCGGCCGAGCAGCGTGCCGAGCTGATGGAGCTGTCGCAGCAGGCGTTCGGTGACCCGCGCATCGCCCAGCAGCTGTCCGCTTTGGACGCTCAGCTGCAGGCGCTGCGGCCGGGTGAGGACTGGCAGGGCTCGGAGCGCTTCCGCGGCCGGGACCCGCTGGGGATGGGCGAGGGCGCGCAGGCGATGCAGGACCTCGCCGAGCTCGACGGGCTGGCCGAGCAGCTGGGCCAGTCCTACCCCGGTGCGAGCCTGGAGGACATCGATCTCGAGGCACTGCAGCGCCAGCTCGGCCCGGACGCCGGCGTCGACGCGCGGCGACTGTCCGAACTGGAGCGTGAGCTGCGCCGCCAGGGCCTGTTCGAACGCGCGGCCGACGGCTCGCTGCGCCTTTCGCCCAAGGCGTTGCGGCGCCTGGGGGAGACGGCACTGTCCGAAGTGGTCAACGCGCTGCGCGGCAAGGCCGGCGAACGGGAGACCGAGTCGGCCGGTGCGGCGGGGGAGCCCACCGGCTCGAGCCGGCCGTGGCGGTTCGGGGACATGCAGCCGTGGGACGTGCCCCGCACGGTCCGCAACGCGGTGCTGCGCTCGACGTCAGTCGGCTCCCGCGCGGTGACGCTCGACGTCGAGGACGTGGAGGTCGTCGAGACCGAGCACCGCTCGCGCGCGGCCGTGGCGCTGCTGGTGGACACGTCGTGGTCGATGGTGCAGGAGGACCGCTGGCTGCCGATGAAGCGCACCGCGCTCGCGCTGCACCAGCTGATCAGCACGCGCTTCCGCAACGACGCGCTGCAGCTGATCACCTTCGGCCGCTACGCGATGCCGGTGGAGCTGCCGGAGCTCGTCGGTCTGGAAGGCACGTGGGAGCAGGGCACCAACGCCCACCACGCGCTGCTCCTGGCCGGTCGCCACCTGCGCCGCCACCCCGACGCGCAGCCCGTGGTGCTCATGGTCACCGACGGCGAGCCGACCGCCCACCTCGAACCCGACGGTGAAGCGGTGTTCGACTACCCGCCGGACCCGCGCACCCTCTACAAGACACTGTCCGAAGTGGACCGGATCGCCAAGCTGGGCGCGTCGGTCACGGTCTTCCGCCTCGGCGACGACCCGCGGCTGGAAGCGTTCGTGGACACCATCGCCCGCCGCTCCGGCGGCCGCGTGGTGGCCCCCGACCTGGACGGCTTGGGCGCCGCGGTGGTGGGCGACTACCTGCGCAACCGAAGGGATTGACCTGGCTCCGGCTCCGCTGGAAGCGACACCACGCGAGATCGCGCCGGCGGAGCTGGGCCAAGGTCACAACGTTCGATTTCTCACCGGGTGGGAAAGCGGACGTCTGTCCCGTTTACAGTCGAGGTATGCAGACTTGGTCCTCCGTCGACGTGCCCCGGTTGCCGGGCACGCCCCGCCCGCTTCGGCTCCACGACACGTCCACCGGGCAGATCCGCCCGACGGCACCCGGCGCCACCGCCCGGATGTACGTCTGCGGCATCACGCCCTACGACGCGACGCACCTCGGCCACGCGGCGACCTACCTGGCGTTCGACCTGGTCAACCGCATCTGGCGGGACAACGGGCACGAGGTCCACTACGTGCAGAACGTGACCGACATCGACGACCCGCTGCTGGAGCGCGCCGAGCGCGACTCCGACGACTGGGTGGTGCTCGCGATGCGCGAGACGGCCCTGTTCCGTGAGGACATGGAGGCGCTGCGGGTGCTGCCGCCGCGGCAGTTCGTGAGTGTCGTGGCGGCGATCCCCGAGATCGTGGAGGTCGTGGCGAAGCTGCTGGCCAACGGCAGCGCCTACCGGGTCGACGACGCCGACCACCCGGACGTGTACTTCGACCACGCGGCGAGCGGCCGATTCGGGTACGAGTCGAACTACGACGAGGCCACGATGGCGAAGTTCTTCGCCGAGCGCGGCGGCGACCCCGACCGCCCTGGCAAGCGCCACCCGCTCGACGCGCTGCTGTGGCGCGCCGCGCGCGACGGTGAGCCGTCGTGGGAGTCGGAGCTGGGCCCCGGGCGCCCCGGCTGGCACATCGAGTGCAGCGCGATCTCGGTCAACCGGCTGGGCCTCGGCTACGACCTGCAGGGCGGGGGATCGGACCTGATCTTCCCGCACCACGAGTACAGCGCCGCCCACGCCGAAGCGGCCGCGGGGGAGCACCCGTTCGCGCGTCACTACGTGCACGCCGGCATGATCGGCCTCGACGGCGAGAAGATGTCGAAATCGCGCGGCAACCTCGTCTTCGTCTCGCGGCTGCGCGCCGACGGCATCGACACCGCCGCCATCCGCCTCGCCCTGTTCGCCGGCCACTACCGCGAGGACCGGCCGTGGACCGACGCGCTGCTGGCCGAAGCCCAGGAACGCCTCGCCCGCTGGCGCGAGGCCGTGGCCCTGCCCGCGGGCCCCGACGCCACGGAAACGCTCGCCCGCCTGCGCGACCACCTCTCCGACGACCTCGACACGCCGAAGGCTCTCGAAGCCATCGACGCCTGGGTCGCGGCGGCCTTGCGCCGGGACGGAACGGACACCACCGCACCGGGGCTCCTCCGACTCGCCACTGACGCGCTCCTCGGCATCGAGCTGTGACGTCTGCCCCGCTGTGTTGTTGGCCCCGGCTCCGCCGGGGCGTGCGAGATCGCTGTGTTGTTGGCCCGCCTCCGGCAGGGCGTGCGAGATCGCCTTTGAGCCGGCGTTTCGGCTGAACGGTCGGATCGGCCTGGCGGCCGATCGCACCGTCCAG
>NZ_JBSGDT010000050.1:0-51575 GCF_053602515.1 Amycolatopsis sp. NPDC004368
GCCCGCTCACGCAGCTCGTCTGGGTACTTCTTCGGTGGGGCCATCGCTCCTCATCATCCAGGCTTGAATGTCTCCATCAAACCCGGTACGGAACAGGTCGATGTCGTAGAACCCGGCTGTGGCCATGCTCGCCGACACACCGAAGTGCACGCTGTCGTTCTGGTGCTCAGGCGCCGTGCCGGTCATGGTCACCGACGGCGCCCGCGGCACCGCCGAGTCGACGGTGAACTCGCAGTTGCCCACCCACGGCGACGACAGCTGGCCGTCGCTGACTTCCATCGACCAGTTGTAGACGCCATCCCCCGCGATCCACCCGCTGGGGACAGCCGCGAGCTGCGCGGTCGCCGCCTGGTTCGGACCCGGTGTCCCGACGGTCACTGGCGTGGCGCTGTTGTCGTGGACGTTCGTGCTGCTGCCCGCGGTACCGGCGCCCACCTTGAATCCGGCCAGCAGCGTCCCGCCGTCGGGGTCGGACACCGACCCGGCCAGCTGCGGCGTCTTCGTGGCCACCCACGGCCGGCTCCCGCCCTGCACACACTTTCCCGTGCCGCTCTGCATCGACAGGTTGGCAGGAGTGTTCGGGTAGGAGTCGTAGTCCACCTGGAAATACGGGTTGAGATCGAACCGGCGCCACGCCGCGGTGGTGCCCTCGTCGCGCGCCGCGAGCGCGAACCAGGCGCTCTGCCAGTGATTCGCCGCCGCGTCCTGCGCAGCTCTCAGTGCGTCGAACTGCCCTGCGACGTTCGGTGCGTCGTGGCAGTTCGCCACGTTCATGTCCGAGACCCAGTACGGCCAGCTCGGCTGCTGGTTCCAGGTCGTGTTGCTGTTGCCGGGATTGGAGATCCACAGGCCGGTCGGCTGAGGGGTACAGCTATAGCTGTGCTGGATCGTGGTGTTCAAGGTCGCGGACTTGATCACCGTGCCGCCCAGGCGCGAGGTGTTCATCTGAATGTACGACCGCGACTTCCCCGCACTGTCGTAATCTTCGTACCCGGCCTTCAGGTTCGAAAGATCACCCGTCGACGCGTTCCAGTTGTGCGCGTTGGGAAAACCGGACTGCACCACAACGTGCGACTGGATCCCGCAGGAGGTGCACCAGTTATCCGGGTCTAGGGATACGGGGTACTTCGTCTTCGGGTCGGCTAGGAACGCCTCGTCCGGACTGATTGTCACCTTGTCCGAGGTGAGCGTGAAGTCCATGACCGCTTCCCGCCGGCCGCCACCTTCGCCCAGCTGCTGCTCGGCCGCCGAGCCCTCACCGGAGGAGTCCCACATCCTCGAGGCGTCACCGGCGAAGATGACGTCGCCACTCGAGTTCTTGACTTCCAGACCGTCCGTGGGCGCAGTCTGGGCCGGCGTGCCACGCCCGTCGCCTTCGGCCACCGACACGGTCGCGTTCTGGGTGTAGAGCCCGAACGGAACGTCCCGCAACTGGGGGTTCTGCGCCGCTTCGGGGGTCTTGATGACGAGATTCTCGGTGTAGCCCTCGGTCGCCGCCTTGACTGTCAAGTCGACACCCGGAAGAACCTCGGAGTACGTGGCAGTGTCCCCGGAGAGAGTGGGTTCCGGAAGGTCATTGGTCCATTTCAGACCGACCGCGGTGCCGTCTTCTCCTGCCTGGACAATGGGTTTCGTCGCGGAACCCGCGCCGCCCGGATTGATGCTGACGTCCACCGCGACGGCCTTCGGACCGATCGAACCGTCGGGTCTTCGCTCCAGCGTCGTGTCGATCGGGGTCCAGGTCGTGCCCTGCTTGACCCGCACGGGGTTCGTGTACTCGGTCAACGTCCACGAACCATCAGGGTTCGCGACCGTCTTCGACGTCTCCGTGGTCTCCGACGAGACTTCGACCTGCTTATCGCCCGCCCGGGCGTACGCCGTCGCCGTCGCTTCGTCTGGCGCCGAGTCCGGGACGTTCGCAGCCGGTGCCGCGAGAACCGGCTGCACCAAGGCCACAGAGCTCAACACAACCGCAGCCGTCACGACAACAGCGCGCCAACGCACACCAACAGAACGCACGACGTTCCCCTCGCCAAGAGCACCAGCCAACCTGCTGGGCCCCCGACGAACCCGAGAGCACTCTGCCAAACAGCATTACCCACGGAAATAGACCAAGCGGCGTATTCAACGGATCTTGACTGTGCAACGCAACACACACCGAAAGCAATAAAAGCGCAAATAAGACAAAGTAAGCCAAATTTCAATCTGGTTCGGACCAGAGCCACCGCCGGCCGCACTCCGCTGCGACGGGGCGACAGCTTCACGCAAGCCCAGTGACGCAGCGGTGATGGCCCCTCCGCTCACCGGAACTGTCCGGCCGATCGGGGCAACCGGCCCCGGCACCTGCAAACCCAAAGCCAGGCTTCCGAGCGATCACCACCCAGGCCAGCCCCGAAACGGCGGCAATCGACCAACGACGCCGGACAGCGCCAACGTCGAGCCGACACCACCACTTGCACCGGCAGCCAGCAACGCGCTGCCGTCCCTGGCCACAAGCCCGGTCGAATCCCTGTGACCAGACGAGGGGCAAGGCGTCGAGTTCAAAGAGCCACACACGGCGATGGCTACGGCGTTATACACCCTCGTCGCCGGCGTCTCGGCTGCGCTGTTCGGGCGAACGTAGCCAGGCGCACCGTCATGGCCCCGGAACTGGTGCATCGGTTCATCGTGCCCCCTCCTCGACCGCTGCCCGGGTCAGCGCCATCCTCAGCAGCGACGGTGGACGTGCTCGCGCAGTGGATGACCACCGGCAGACCCACCAGGCCCTCTTCCCCACCCCACCCCGACGGCGGGTTGCGGTTCGCCTTCTACGGCCGCACCTCAACCCTGCGCCACCAAGACCGCGTGTCCTCCCACGGCTGGCAACACGACATGGCCGACCACCTCATCACCGGCCACGGCCGAATCATCGCGGACTACTTTGACGCCGGCACCTCCCGCCGCATCCCGTGGCCGCAGCGCCCTCAAGCCGCCCAACTGATGGCCGCGATCACCGACCCGAACCCCGCAGTCGACGCGATCGTGATCGGCGAATACGAACGCGCCTTCACCGGAAACCAGTTCGCCACGATCTACGCCTGGTGCACCCGACACGGCATCCAGCTCTGGCTACCCGAAACCGCCGGACCCGTGGACCTCGGCAACCGCGACCACCGAGCACTGCTATCCCTGCTAGCGACCCAGTCGCAACGCGAAGTCACGCGCACCCGCCACCGCGTGCTGGCCGCCATGCACAACCAAGCCACCCAACAAGGCCGCTACCTCGGCGGACGACCACCCTACGGCTACCAACTCGTCGACGCCGGACCCCACCCCAACCCCGCCGACGCCCGCTGGGGCCGACGACTCCAACGCCTCGCGCCTGACCCACGCACCGCACCCCATGTGAGCTGGATGTTTCAGCAACGCCTCGCCGGACACAGCGTCGCCAGCATCGCCCGGTCCCTCAACGACCGCAGCATCCCCTGCCCATCCAGCGCCGACCCCGACCGCAACCGCCACCGAACCCGCAGTACCTGGACCCTGCGCACCGTCGCCGTCATCCTCGCCAACCCCCGCTACACCGGACGCCAAACCTGGAACCGCCGCGCCAACGGGTCCACCGATCCCCGCTCAACACCAGCACTATCGGCCAAGCGCGCACATCCACCGCTCGTCACCGAGCAGAATTTCGTCGCCGCGCAGCAGATCCGGGCACCACGACCGACCAGAGACAACCGGCCTCGCCAGTTCGCACTCGCCGGCATGATCCACTGCGGCATTTGCCACCGACGTCTGGACTCTCACTGGAACCATGGGCGCCCGACCTACCGTTGCCGTCATGGCCACACCAGCGCTCAAGGCGCAACCCAACCCCGGCCGAAGACCTTGTACGTTCGCGAAGACCATCTCATCGAACAGATCAACATCCACGTCGGTCACCGAAGCACCGAAAGTCAAACCAGGCCCGAGCCTGACCAAACACGGAGCAGTCGCGTCGCAGCAGAGCTACGGGACTCAGGAAGGTTGATCATCTTAGACAACACCGGATGGCGACTCGAAACGATCAACTCGACCTGAGCCCCGCACGAGTCAGAAACCCCAAGATCGCGTTCCGCGATCCGTGGGGTAATACTGTGTCCGAGGACGATCTTGCACACTATCTACACGCCTGCAACTCCTCAGTTGACCTGCAGGTTCTCACTAGTTGGACCCGAAGCCACCCCGCGCCTCACTTCGACTGCTTGGCTTAAGACCTGTGCGGCCTCCACGGTACGAGTTGGACACCGCTAGCCGCCCACTTTGACGTTCAGCGAACTCCTTCGCGAGGGCTTCCACAGCCGACCAGACTCTGAACGTTGACGAGTCCTCGCGGCCACCCGCGAGACATCCGCCCATGCCTGTCATGCGGAGGGTCGGTGTGCGCAAGGCGCCGACCTATTCCCTGTGCCGTCTGCACGGGGACTCGTCACGGCCTGTGCGATATGAGGCTCCCACCTGTGCATGCATCGACAGGCACGTGAAGCTCACGTGCCACCACCGACAGCGCAGCCGCGGAGTGGACCCGGTCCGCTGTCAGTCTTCGACGGCCTCCAAGTAGCGCCGCCGGTCGTCCGCCGGGAGCTTCTTCTTGTCCTTCTCCACATTGTTCCTGACTATTGACCGAATCTTATCGATGTCGATCTCCAGCGAGCATAGAGCGTAGACATCCTCTCCGTTCGCCTTAGTGGCGTCGATATCCAGCCCCAGCTCACGCAACTCACGGGTTCGGCGCTCTGTGTGGACGGAATCTGCTGTCACGATACGAAGCTTCGCAGCGGGAACTGGCATGCCCCGGTGCTCGAAGAACACGCTGAAGAGTTCTTCGTGCGTCCTGCTCCCATAGGGCACGCGCAGATACCTATCGGGAATGAAGTCTTCGTAGCGGCGGATGATCTCCGCACCGAGCCTCTGACGCAGATCGTGAAACGTCTCGCATCGCTCGGGCAGATGCCGCCGCATTCGGGCCTGCATGGCTTCAGCCGTAAGAGGTTTCGCCCGCAGGTAGGCGTCGAAGACGTCCTGCGCGGAATCTCCCGCTTCAAGCTGCTCAAGGAGCTCCTTCAGTGCCGCGGTGGCATCTATCCGAAGCCTGTTCCAGTCATCGCCGAGGGGAAACGTACTTTCGAGCATGTGGGGATAGCCTATCTCTTGGCAACTCGATCTTCCCTGCCCTTGGGTTGATCTTCCGACTGTCGCAAGAAGGAATGATCACCCAAGGGCTTCACCCATGACCAGGGTCCACCCACCGCCCCCACAGGTTAAACAACAAGCTCAGGGCTCCCCGCACGGACGCAAAGCCCGCTCTTGCCGCACCGGTCCGGCCCGTCGGCGGCCGCACCTTCGCCGAACGCCCGGCCGCAGAGAACTCCGCGCCCATTGTCACTGATCGTCGAAGGGGAACTTGAACGGCTCCCGCCGCTCTTCGATAACCTTCCTCCGGTTCGGAACCTCTTCACCCAAAACCACGAGAGCGTCCACGCCCCCGTCTTTTCACCACAGAGTGGGCGCAAATATCACGTGTTCCGGGTATTTCCCCCTGGCAAGTTTATGCGACATCTCGCTCGTGACGACTTGCTTCATCAATTCATCGTCGAGGGAAACATCCCATCGCCACCCGGAACATTCGTCCACCGCCAGCACGGCACCGGCTTTGACGATCCGTCGAACTTCGTCAGGCTCAAGCCATCCTGTGACGAACGTCCACCTGCGGCCGTCAGGACCGACAACAACCTCGCCGTCGTCCACGTACTGCGGTTCTTCTTCCATTGCCAAACCACCCAACATGATTGAGAAATATTTCGCGCACACATCTCTCGCCACCAGCAGTAGTGCATTGTCGCCCCGGTTCAGCCGCGACGGGTTCTCGATCCAATGTAGACGGCGCGGGGCCGTATCCGCGACGGCCGCTCGTAGACCTCGGCCGCGTGGGCGAGCCAGCCTGCTGTCCTGGCCACGACCACCAATCCCGTCGAAGCTTCCTCAGGCCAGCAGTGGAGCCAAGTCAATGCGCCGAGTGCGAAGTCGACATTGGGTTTGGGCAGGCCGCGGCGGGTTGCCGATTCCAGTACCGACCGCACGAGATCCAGCCGGTCGCTTCCCGCGTGGACACGCTCAAGAGCGGCCAGCAGATGCGGGGCCCGGGGGTCGAAGCCGGTGTACACCGGATGCCCGAACCCCGGCAGCGCACCCGCGCGCCGATCGTCTGAGGCCACAGTGAACAGTCCAGATTCCGCGCACCGTCGCAGCATTCGGTGGACGTCGCGGGCGGTCCCGCCGTGGTCGACCGCTCGCATGGCCTGAATTCCGGTGTCCACTACGGCGTAGGGATCCGCGCCGGTGGTGGCGGCGATCCGGGTCGTGAAGGTGGACGCTGCAAGCTCGTGATCGGCCAGCAGGCACAGGGCCAGGTCGACCGGTGCCGAGGAAAGGGTGTCGACGCGGGCGAGCCTGTCGGTGATGGTGGCCGCGACCGATCCTGGTGCCGGGTGCGGATCTGGGTGCGCCGAAATCGCTGAGGCCATGGCCGGGATGAGCCGCCTGCCGACGTCGGCGACCGCGCCCGGTCCGAGGTCGTGTCGTGCCGGGTCCACCATGCCCAGGACCGATACTGCCGCGCTCATCCGGTCGAGCACCCCCGCGGTCTTGGGAAGCGCGGTGAGCACACGGGCGATCTCCCGCCGGTTCGCGCTCGGCCAGGAAACCGGGCCAGACGGTAGATCCGCGGTCCAGAGCAACTCCGCGACGTCCTCGAAACTCCGGTCCAGGAGGTCTTCGATCGGGTAACCGCGAAATGCCAGCGCGCCCGTCGGCCGGAGGTCGGTGACCGCGGTCTCGACGCGGATCTCGATCTGGCCGGCGCGTTCTCGTTTCGCCGTCCGGGCGGCGAGTGCCTCGACCTGTGCTCGTTCGTACTGGGAGCGACGGCCGCCACCGCCGCGCACGGGCCACGAGGTCAGGACACCCCGGCTCGCGTAGGCGTAGAGGGTGCGCATGGTGACGCCCAGCCGATCCGCGGCCTCGGCCGCGGTCATCCACTCGCCGTCCATACCAGGACCATAGTGACCTCGATCAACGTTGACAACGTTGATCGATCTGGCCAGAGTAGGCACATGGCCAAAGCGAACAGGGGCGCGCGACAGGGACGCGGAGGCGGACTCGGGCCACGTTTCCTCGGCTTGTGGTGTTCGACCGCGCTCTCCGACACCGGCAACGGCATCTTCACTATCGGCGCGACGCTCCTCGCCATCCACACCTTGGAAAGCCCCGCACTCGTCGGCATCCTGCTCACCCTGGCGACCATTCCCTGGCTTGTCGCGGCCATCCCCGCAGGATTGGTCGTGGACCGCATGGACGGGCACCGCGTGATCCAGTTCGCCAACCTCGCGCGCGCGGGGACGATGCTCGCAGTCGGCGTCATCAGCGCCGCCGGCCACATTTCCGCCGTTATTCTCGTCGTCGCTGTCTTCACCTCAGGGGTACTCCAAACCTTCGTCGACAGTGCGGCAGAAGCACTTGTCCCCGAAGTCGTCGACCGCGAACGGCTCTCGGACGCGAACGGCGCGCTGTCGTTGTCGACTCGGGTCTTCTACCAGTTCCTCGGACCCCCCATCGCAGGTCTGGCCTACGCGCTCTCGCCATCGGCATCGTCTCTGCTCTCCGGCGTGCTCTGCGGGGTATCGACGTTGTGCATCGCCGCTGTCCGCCAGCCTTGGCCCCACCGGCCTGGCGTCCGGGGCAAGGTCGACCTGCGGAGCGGCCTGCGAATCGTGGGCCGGAGCCAGATCCTCAAAGCCGCTATCGCCATCAGCGCTCTCACGAGCATCGCCAACGGCATCTATCTGGCTGTCTTCGCCGTCTACGCCAACTCCAGCACCGGCCTCGGCCTCACACCGGCGGCCTATGGAGTGCTCACCGGCCTCATCGGTGCTGGAGCAGGAGCAGGGGCCTACCTCACCGGCCGGGCCGAACGGCTATTCGGAGCCGTCGTCGTCATGCGGCTCACCCGGGTCGGCTGGGCTTTGCTGTTTCTCAGTCCGTTACTGGGCTCGCCCTGGCTGATAGCACCCGTAATGGTCGTGGGAAGCGCATTCGGGGCGATGTGGGCCGTCCAGGCGATGAACCTGCGCCAGCTCGCCACGAGCCCTGGCCAACGAGCCCAGGTCCTTGGCGTCTTTCGAGCCTTGACCTATGGAGCCACACCGCTCGGGAGTCTCACAGCCACCACCTTTCAGAACACCGTCAGCAGTCAGCTCCTGCTCGGCGCAGCAGCGGCTCTCACCGCTGCCACCATTGCCCTTGTCCCCACCCGCGAAAGCCTCCTTGTGCACGAGGCAAAGTAGGCATTGCTCCGAAGCCGACGCGGAGCCCGGGAGTCGCCTTCGCCGCGCGGTTCCGGCTATAGGTCTCCCAGCCACTCGAGGATGCGGTGCGAGGCTTCCGCGACTGGCGAGAGGACATGTCCACAGCCGGGGACCAGACGTGTGGTCAATCGGGTCCCTGGTGGAAAGTAGTGTCGCTCGTGGTCCAACAGGGCCCGATCATCTCCGCATCGCCCCGCGCGAGCGTCCGCCGGGCAGCACGACTCGTCCTGTTGTCCGGCGATCAGCAGCACCGGCGGCACCGGTACGGCGACCGGGGTGACCCACAGTTCACGGGCACCGGCCAGTTCGGCGGGTGACCAGATGCCTTTGGCGTCTTCGTCCCGGCGCACGAGTTCGGCGGGGCTCGCCGGCGACCACCACAGGCCGGCTCGCCGACCGGGTACGGTCGTGATCCAGCCGTCGTCGAGGTGGGCGAACCGCGATTCGCCGTTCGCGGGATGCACGACCTCCGACGGCACGGCGACGTCGGCGAGGGCGGGCGCGTGCACCATGCCGGTGAGCACGATTCCCGCCAGCTCGTCAGTCAGGTCGGGGTGGAGTTGAGCGGCATAGAGCGCGAGCGCCGTACCGGCGCTGTGGCCGACGAGTACCACTCGCTCGAATGTTCCGTAGTTGCCCCGCGCGAGGCCTCGCACCAGCGCGGCCAGCGCGTCCGCGAACACCGGCGCGGTCGGTTGTCCGGACAGCAACGGTGTCGAATTGCCGTGACCGGGCCGATCAAGGCGCAAAGTCGCCCAGTTCGCGAGCCATGCCCGGGGGTACGAACTCACACTCACTGTTGGCGCTCGGAGCTGAGTCACCGAACGTTTCGCGGAATCAAGACCGCCGCCAGTGAGGTCGCCGCACGGTTCGCGGCGACCTCACTGGGTGTGTCGTCAGTCGGCGGTGGCTGCGGTGGTGAGTTGTGGATGTCGGGGGATTTTGTTGGCTGCGCGACATTGGCGCAGGATTCGTCGGCCGTAGTTATGTGTGCCGGCCACGCGATCGAGTTCCGCGCCGGATGGCGTGTGTCCTGCGGCGGTCTGGCTGATGTAGTGGGCCCACATGCGTCGCTCAGCAGTGCTGTCGTCGAGCTGAGCGTCAGGGGCGGGAACGGAGAGCAGGCGGACGACGTCACCGGTCTCGGCATGGCGGGTGCCGTCGAGACCACTCTCGTCTCGCTGCTGTTCCCCCCGGGCAGTCTCGAGGCTGGTCTCGGTCTCAGTACGGTGTTTGAGGGCGCCGTTGAGCAATTCGACCGCGAGGAGCAGGACCAGCGGCGGGCATGCGGCGACGGTCACCTGCAGCACGCTGAGTATCGGTGCTGAGCCGATGTTCGCCACGAGTGACAGGCAGATGCCGAACACGAACGCCAGCCACGCAACCCACCGGACCGAGGCACGCCCGCCCCGGTGGGTTTTCCACAGCTCCACCGTGGCGATGGTCAGCAGACCATCCACCAAAGTGGCCAGATCGACGCGGTCACGGTGTCGGCGCCGAAGCGGAGCGCGAACTCGCGGCCGTGCCGGTAGGACGCGTAGGCGGCGCCGAGGGCGACCAGACCAGTGCAGACGCACTGGATGGACAGCGCGACGTCCTGCGCGAGCCAACGGATGACACGGGTCATGCCCGAACCGCCTTTCCTGGCAAGGAAACGGGCACACTGGCCGGTTCTGTGAGGGCGTGTCGGGCGAGGGGGTGAGGTTCGCCGGTGAGGGTTTGCAGGGCGGTGGCGACGTCGGTGAGGTTGGCTTTGATGTAGGTGATGGTGGCGCTGTCGGAGGCGTCGGCGTGGCCGGCGAAGGCGTGGGCGGTGGCGTAGCCGAAGTGGCGTTCGACCCAGGTCAGGGTGGTGTGGCGCAGCCAGTGGGTGGAGATGTTCTGGGTCCGCACCGAGGGGATGTGGCGGCCGAGGCGGTCCCAGAGGTGGTCGTAGCGGCGTTTGGTGATCGGCTCCCCCGTCCGGTACCGCAGCAACGGCCCGTCCGGATGCGTCGCACCCCGCTCGGCCGCGTGGGCAAGCAACTGGGCCATGAGCGTGCGGGACACCGGCTGCAGGCGGCTGGTGCCGTCTTTTTCCCGCAGCAACACGAGACATTGGGTCTCGTCAAGGTCGCGCGGCCGCAGGGCGAGGGCGCCACCGCGGCGGCAGGCGGTCTCGGTGTGCAGCCGCAGCAGCAGCGTGTCCAGCTCCGGGTCATCACCGGTGGACGCGGCGACATGGTTGATCTCGACCAGCAGCGGCTCGTGCAGCGCGTGCCGCAGCGACGGCAGGCGGCGAGGCTTGGCCACGCGCCGTGCCGGGTTCTCCGTCTCGAGCAAAATCTGGTCGTCCACCGCGTGCCGGTACACGCAGCGGACCGCGGCGATGAAGTTCTGCTCGCTCCCGCCAGCACGCTCGTGGGCACGGCGCTCGGCTGGTCGCTGACCAGGCTTAGCGACACCTTCAAGCTGAAGTCTGAACGTCACCGCCGCGGAAGTGAGTACGCGGCACAAGCGATGGATGCAATCATGATCTTCGAGCGGGAGATACCCTATATCGTGTATCCCAATGGAAGGGTCGACCCAGAACGTCAAGCGCGTGCCGACGAAGCCCTGCAGACCCTCTACCGAGTCAGCTACTATGTGCCGGACCGTCTAGTTCGCCAACAGCTCAAAATTGCTCACAACGTTCTCGGCGACCCAGATGGGGTTTCCCAGTGGTCCGTGCACGATCTCGGGATGCCCAGGCAGTTAGGGCTCTCCATGTGTTGGGAAATTAAGGAGGTGCTCGGTGCGTATCTCCGCGACGAGAAGATCGCCGCCATGAGCCAGCGAATGCGGCAGTTCGACGAATCCTATGATGCGTTCATCGCGGAGCTAGCTAATCAACATGAACAAAACGGCGCAGACGAGCGCGAAGAGCGTCGAAAACGCCGCGAGGCCAGAGAGGACGAGTCATTCCAGCTCGCTGAAAACTCGGATGAAGCGCGGCCCTGAGCACAACGCGAGCATGAGGATCGTTCAAGTGAGGACATCAACCGCATGCCACCAAGTCGCTCAACCAGTTCTGTTGCCGCTGTCAAACCGAGTGAGCTCACCGCGGGCCATGTGGCGCTCTAGGTTATCGGTAGGCTTGCCTCATGACCGTACACAGGCTCGGTGCCGATGCAACGAGGGACCAGGCGGCGCGAGATCTCGGCCGCGTTCTTGTGACCATCGATGACCTGCGCGCTCTAATCAATTTAGTGAGTGAGCTTGAGGAGGATTCAAGATCCGACTCACGGCCTCGAATGGGGTTCGGCGGCGGAGAATTTGAAGAACCCGAAGATCTTGTGGAGTTAACTGACGCCGAACTAGAATATATATGGATTAAATCTTCCAATGTTGAAATATCCTTTAATGCTTTCCATGCATCTGCAGTTGGTAAAAAAGACCTCGTTGACGCTATCTATAATAACTGGGCGCGAGCAAGGCTGACTCGCGACAGGCCGTGGATACATAAGCGCATGCACACGAACTCCCAATCCGTCTTCCTTGCCGTGGGGATTACGGGTGGATTCAGCCTACTCGGCATGCCGGCAGATCTTCTAAATCCATTCACACTGATATTTCTCTCAGTCACCATTCTGACTCTTGTTGGCGCACTTTTTGTAGGTAGGATAACCCTATCAAGGGGTTCATATGCAGTTGTGCGCGCCGTAACACTTAGCGAGTACCGTGCAATGCGTGTCGATTCCCAGCGACACTGGAGAACCATTGCAATGTCGGCATTGGCAGCCAGTATTGCCTTGGCTGGTATTGTTGTCGGACTCCTATTTAAGCACTGAATTCTGCAGTGCCGGAACGGACATAAGGAAGGAGGTCATCCAGCGCCGATAGACCGATAATGCGATCTTCGGGCGCTAGACGAAACATGAGCGCCGTCGGATCCCGATGACGTCGCCGCTGGGCATTCGGTGCGGTCTCGACGAGTCCGACTTGAACGCGCCGTCCGGTCGCGAGCGCCGGCTCGGCGTTCGAAGTCTTCGGGTGGGCTCGCCACTGCGCGTAAGGCGGAGCGGGGTGGCGGGCGCGCGCTCATACTTGTTTCGTGGTCTCGTAGCTCCGGAACACGCCGACGCCTTCGAAGCCGCGCGCAATCGCTGGCGGACCCGGGGCCCGACTCAAGCGCCACCAGGCAGCCATTGCCGCCGGCGTTGATCCCGCGGCACTTGTCGACCCGATCACCAAGCGCAGGCTGAGTGCGCGGCAGCGCGGGCAGTCGCTCGGCGACAAGGGTGGCCGAGACGGCTCGTGGCATCCTCTAACTTCGTATGAACCCAGTCTGTTTATTACGTCCAGAGGTCTGTAACAGTTGGGGTGCGTCGGGCGATTTGAACGAAATGACAACGGAGGATCTTGACTCCTCGTCCGAAACGGTTCGCCAGGACCTGGACCTCGACGAGCAGCATGACTGGTATCAGTCAACTGAACGCCGAAATCTTCACCGCACGCGTTGGATCTCGCCGATCGCATTTATCGTAACAAACCTTCTAGTACTTCTTCTTGGATCAATTCCTTCGACGGGAAAATGGTTCTTTGACGCAAGTACCTCTGGTCAGTTCTACGCTACCGAAGCCTTCATTATATGGTTCATAATTTCAGGGGGTACGCTCTCAGCGATTCTATTTTTCTCGAACATTTTTCTTCGACGGGAATTCAAGATACGCAGAGACATATCCTCAAGAAAGAAGCTTCTTGCGCAACGCGAAGCAGAAAGCTTGACCTTGGACCTAAATTCACTTTGGCAATTAACGCAAGAGAGATTGGACCTTTACCACGATATCGCTACTGGGCAAGCTGAGCGGAGCTATAGAAACAGTCGAGCTGCCAGCATTGTGGGGTTCACTATCATCGCGATTGCGATTGTTGCAAGCGGCATATCGAATTCCCTAGGTGGTGCGCTTACGGTCGGGATCATTGGAGTGGCGGGCGGAGCTCTTGCGGGCTACGTGAGCCGCACATTCCTCAAGATGCACGAAACTTCCACCCAGCATCTAAGTTCTTACTTTGATCAACCATTACTTTTCTCTCAGCTATTGGCGGCGGAAAGGCTCCTAAATATGCTTGACGGCGAACTTCGAGCCGAGGCAGTTCGCGAAATTATTCGAGGGATCTCAGGATGCAAAGAACCAGAAGCCAAGTAGTGCGCAGTCATCTACTTAATTAGTCCACGCCACGCACTAATACGGATGGAGGCCTCGGTGTCGAGACGACGCGGCAAACCGGGACTTAGGTTGTCTTTTGACAAGAGAGAATGTGAGTGCGGGGAAAAAGAGAGAGTACTCGCACTGCCTTGCCCTTCCTGTGGACGGCGCCCCGAGAAACACGAGATTAATGCTCCTGTCCAACGTCGGCAGCGAGTTGTCCAGCAGATTAGAAATACCGACCCGGATGCAACGACCGAGTTTGCCGCTGTCGGCGCAGGCGTTTTTATTGAAGTCTTCGATGGGCTTCTCGGTTGGAACGAAGACTTCTTAAGTGCTCTAGATGACCACGAGCATGGGATTGACCGTGCCCGCGCGCTAACTGGGTATCTCCTTGGATTAGAAGCATCCTTTCGTACGTATCCGAGGCTTCGCCCATGGCGAAAATTGTACAGTCAAATAGACACCATATTGAAGAACTTGATCGGCGTCTGGTCGTCCGCACTAGACGCGTTTGAGGCACCGTCTATGCTCGCGGCTCAGAGCGCCGGCAAAGCCCTACAAAGCCACTTGGACGCTGCCTCAGCTGCAATTGATCAGTGGAATCGGGCAGAGGCTCGATTGTCCGCCAACGCTGATGTGCCGATCGAAGATCAGGTTGTCTCTGGAGCTGCGATCGCACTCGCATCGGACGAAAACAGACAGAGGTTTGCCGATGAATTAATCATTCGTTGCAGTGTTTCAGAACCTCTTCCGCCTGCAATTCGCGAGTTTGTTCTGGTCTCCATCGAGATGGCCTCGGCAGTAGGGGAAGAGGATGATTTTGTGGATATACTCGAGAAGGCCTTAGCAGCGCTGCAAGCAAGCCAAGAGGCTTCGCACCAGATTATTGAATCGTCAATATTCCAGCAAAACTTCTCGCGCTCAATTGGCGAAATGTATCGTTCCAGCAGTATGCTTCATGTGCTTGCCATGGCTTCCGGTAACGAGCGGCTCGCGATCGATGGCCTAGTCAAATCTGCCCATGCAATAGTTGAGTCGAGTACGCGACATCCAATTGCGCTCCTTGCGACATCGTTTGGCACCTTTGGGTACAGAAATGCTTTATCCAAAGGAGCATCCGAGTGCGTAAGGGTGTTGCGATCAAATGACCACCACGAGCTGACCATAGGCTTGGATCTGGATCTTAGAAACGCTGAAGCTCATCGATCTTATAAAATAGATGACGATCTCTCGATTGAAATCCTTAATGATCGAGGAAATGTTAAGCGCCGAATCAGTGCTCCGGAGCTTCTCGATTGCGTGGTTGCAGGAAATATCCTAGCGCTTGCACTAACTCTCGCAGTGATCATCTTCGCTTCGCGCGACGGAATTGAGGTTTTACCCCTTCTGGAGTCCGCGGAGAATTTGCCACTCGAGCAAAGTGTTCAGATGATGGCTATTGCGTTGGGTTGGCCCGTTCCGCGCGTCTATTTTGATCGACATGCACTACGCGTCGAAATCCACGGCGCACCCGAGCTTGAAATATCGTTTGAAGGCGACCGATCAGGGCATTTCTTGGCCGCGATCTCGATCGCAAGTCGTCTACCCTCGCACGTGCGAACACTCGACCTGTATAGCGAAAGTGGAGACCCGACTGAGATTTTTGTGGACACTGCCCGAGCGCTTTCGACAAAAAGAAATCAATTCGATAAGAGTTTGGCGTTTCTTGAGATTTTCAGCTCAATAACGAGATCTGGATCTCGAATTATTTCACGTCACCATTGGGATATGATTGTATCGACCTTGGCACGTCAATCATCCTCAACGGCCGACGTTGCGGGCCTAAGGAAACTAATCCAGCTTCGAGCCCTTCTCTTTAAAGTTGGCGACGAACATGGCGCAAATGCGCTGAATGAGACGATCGATACGTGCCGCGCCAGCATCGCCGGCCCCAAATTCGCAGCGCCGCGCGCAACGCTACCTGACCTCGGATCATTCCCCTGTGTTAGAGTATTGAGATAAGTCTAAGCAATATCAGAAGGAAAGTTGGTCAAGTCTTCGACCGAGTCGTCTGAATTTCGCTGAAAATTACCTCGCACTTCCAACTCTAGTTGTGTGATGCAGTCCGCAATAAACTCGATGGAGTCGCGCGAAGATAACGCGATCCTGTCGAGTTTAATAGTAGCCTCTTTGTACAGGTCATCCGTGTCCGTTAGGAAGATGGTCGCGGCGTGCGCCTCGCAGTGAGCAACAGCTTCCCCGTGCGTTATGGTGAAGAGACTGAAGGCGCCAGCAAAGCTAGCGTGAAAGCCGTGTCCAGTCGGGACGATCCGGAGGATCATGGATGACGTCGTGGCTTCCACACCGGCGAGAAACCGTAGTTGCCGCAACATAGTCTCATCGTTGTCGATAGTTTCCTTCGACGCGTTGACTCCGAGATAGACATGAATTGGAACAGGTGTCCGCACGAGTTGCTCGTTTCGACGCTCTGTGAGGCGAGAGATATACCTCGCCTGGGCGTCGGTGGTCCGCAAGGTGTTGCCCACGGCCGCGCGAGCGTAGTCAGGGATCTGCAGTAACGACGGAATAAGTAGTGGGCTCCAGATCGTCACGGCGCTCGCGGCGCTCAGGTGGGCAAACTCAGCCGCGAAGTGCTGCGGTGACGTCGGCGGGCCAGGGATGATCCAAGCTGGGTCGGTGGTGCCGTGCGCGAGGTCGAGCATGTGGCCTTTGCGGTCTCGGGGGACGCCGAGGGCACCGAGGATTTGAGCAACGTCGCCGGAGGTCGGGGTACGCGTGCCGCGTTCCCAGTGGGCCAGGAGCGACGGGTTGATGTCGAGGCGGCGGGCGAGTTCGCGGAGGCCGAAGTGGGCGTCTTGGCGGGCTGCGCGGAGGGTGGCGGCGAGGATTCTGATCCGTGGGGTGATGGTGGGGGTGCCGCGCATGACGGGTGGTCCTTTCAAGGCGTTGCGGGTGGTGCCGCAGTTGTGGGGGTGCGGTGTGACGTCACTCCGGCGAGTGCCGACGCGGAGCCCGTAGCGGGCGATGAATCGCGGGTTTTAGGGGCCTTCGGCGTCACGCGTCACAAGTGTCACGGTGGTGTTTGCGCAGGTGGCGGCTAGTTTGGCCGTGACGGGCGGAGTGGCGGCGGATCAGGCCGTGACGGAGGTTGTGACGCGTCCGAACGACTGATGCTCCGCGGTCAACGCGCCGGTCAAGCGGGAGTGGTGGCGGTGTTGAGGTCGTCGGCGTAGGAGTGCAGGAGGTCGGCGATGTCGGCCAGTTCGAATGCGTGGGCGCGGAGCAGTTCGACTTCTGGGCGGTCTTCCAGGAGCTGCACGATGACGTCCAGGCTGCGGCGGCTGGCTACCAGCATCGCGTCGGCGGTGGACTTGCCGGTGAGGTTCATGCGGCATCCCTAGAGACGGCCGGCACGGGGACCGGCGAGGCGAGTGGGTCCGGCCGGCTCGCGCGGGGGTGCCGGGCGCGTTGAGGCGGGCGCGGCTGCGAGCCGGCCGGAGTGTGGAGGCGACGGCGGAAGCGTCGCAAGCTCGATAGAGCGCGGTGGGTGGCGCGGGGCTTCGTCGGTTGCTGCGAGGGCGGGGCGACGAGAGCCCAGCAATGGGAGCAGACGCGGCCGGGTGGTGTCAGGCATGAGTCGACCAGCACCTGGTGGCCGCAAATTGCCTGGTAACGGCCATGCCGTTGCTCGAAGCCCTCGGCGAAGGCGGCGTCGGTGACGGCATGGTCGGCGGCGTCGATGGCGCAGTGGTGCCACGTGATGCGTGGGCGGTCGGCTGCTCCGGTGGACATCACGGCCTCCCCTACCTTGGTCGAAGTTGATGAAATTAGTCAACGCTGCGCGACGCGGGCGGGCCAGAGCACAGGTAGCGGACTTGTGCGGCAGAGATGTGGCATCGTGGTGCTTGAGCTGCGAAGAGCCCTGATATCGTGATTGCAGGAGAGGACAGGAGCGGCGAACTATGGCGATGACGAAACGACGACATGAGCTGGTTTCAGCGCGTCGTGCAGCCGGGTTCACGCAGGAGAGTTTTGCTGCGGCGCTCAGCGTTGATCGGTCCACGGTCGGGCGGTGGGAGAGCTGGGAGAACGAGCCCTCGCCGTACCTTTGGCCGAAGATGGCGAAGCTGTTGGAGATCTCGACGGCGGAGCTGCGCGGGTTCATCAGCCCAGGGGGCAAGAACTCTGCGGCGCCGGAGCTTGAGTCGGCGTTCGGCTGGCTCGATAGGCGCGCCGGGTGGAACGCCGGGACGTCGAGCCGGCGTGCTGCGGATGCTGCGCCAGCGCCGATCGGAAGAGTCGGCCGGAGTGAGGCTGCCGGCAGGCTCATGAGGTACTACGGCAAGCCGCCGGCCGGATTCCGGTACTACGGCGCAGATGTCGGTGACATTGAGGTCGATACCACCATCTTCAGTCGCCAGAGCTGGTTGGAGGGCACGTTTCTGCTGACGGCTGAGCATGACCGGCTCAAGCTGCGGCCCGGCGCCAACCAGCCGGAGCGGCCGTTCGATCAGAACGCCGCGGTCGAGCGGCTCGCGGCCGTGGCGGCGGGCGAGGTTCGGATCGCTGACATTCCGCTGTACCGACTGGTCGACTTCGAGTTCGGCGCCGACGGCGTGCGCGGGGCCGTGACCACCGAGTCGTTCGTGGAGTATGCGTTGGGTGTCGATCTCCTCGAAGGCGAACTGAGCGAGAGTCGCGCAGCGCCGCTTCGGGACACCTACTTGCCGGATCTGGCGCACGTGCTCGACGTTGACCGGAGGTTCTGCGCCGGCGGCGTGCTCGCGTTGACGGCGATCGCGCGGCCGGCCGATCCCTTCCGTGGCGGTCGGGACTACGTGCTACTCGTGCAGGAGAGGTCGGCGCGGGTGGTCAACGGTGCCGGCCGTCTCGCGGTGATCCCGAAGGCGTTCCACCGACCGCTGGCTGATCACCGGGCCGACGCGAGGATCGGGGCGACGTTGCGCCGCGAGCTGGAAGAGGAGCTGTTCGGTCGGGTGGACGTCGACAACACGGCCGGGCCGCAGCGGGTCGCGGATCCGATGCATCCGACGCGGCTGTCAGAGCCGATGCGGTGGCTCATGGAGCAGCCAGACCGTCTACGGATGGAGTGCACGGGGTTCGGGTTCAACCTGGTCAGCGGCAACTACGAGTTCGCCAGCCTGGTCGTGATCGAGGACGAGGAGTTCTGGCCGAGATTTGGCGGCGCCGTTGAGGCGAACTGGGAGGCGGCAGGGCTCCGGCTGTATTCCACTCTCGATGACGAGCTGGTCAGCGAACTCGTCACCGATGAATTGTGGAGCAACGAAGGTCTGTTCGCATTTCTTCAGGGAATTCGGCGACTTCGAGAGATCGGCGGCGACAGGGTGTCGTTGCCGCCGGTCGAATTACACGGCTGACGGCCAGCGAACTGTGAGAACCACGGAGTCGGCCAGCGCTTCCCAAGAATGGTCGACGCCCGCGCCCCACATCACGTAGTCGCCTTGGCGATTCATGGTCTTCGTGCCGCCCGTGACGTCGACGCGGAACTCGCCCGAGACGAGCATCACCAGCGTGGTGCGCTGGTCATCAGCGGTCCACTCCGGACGTTTGTCGCCCGCAGGGTGGTTGGCCCACTTGACTTCCACGTCCTGGGATGCGCGGACGCCCTGCGACGGGTCGATGAAGTGACCGACCAGCCAGCCGCGGGTGTCGGCGGCGTCTTCGTTTGCGTTGCCGGCGGTCCAACCGTCGCTCACTGGCTGATCTCCCATTCGATCTCGGGCAGTTTCACGCGCTCTCCGCCGATTTGCGCGAGGCGTCGGAGTCCCTGCGTCATGGCGAACAGTCCTTCGTTGCTCCACGCTACATCACTCAGTAACTCGGTGACGAGTTCGGTGTCGGTAGTCGAATACTGGCGGAGAGTGGCGGATTCCCAGTTTGCTTCGACCACTCCCCCGTAGCGTTCCCAGAATTCTTCGTCGTCGATGACAATCAGGCTGGCGAATTCGTAGTTGCCGCTGACAAGGTTCAGGCCGAAGCCTGTGCACTCCATACGTAGGCGGTCGGGCTCGGCCATGAGCCAGCGCATCGGTTCGGTGAGCCTGGTCGGGTGGAGTGGGTCCGCGGCGAGTTGCTCGGTCACCGTGTTGTCGATGTCCGGGCGCCCGAACAGCTCCTCCTCCATCTCGCGGCGGAGCGTGATACCGACCTGTGCGTCTCGGCGGACGTCGGTGAGCGGCTGGTGGAAGCCCTTCGGGATCACGGCCAGGCGCCGGGCGGCGTTGAGGACGTTGCCGGAGCGCTCCTGGACGAGCAGGAGGTAATCAGCCTCGCCGCGGTAGGGGTCCGCGGGGCGAGCGATGGCGGTAAGCGCGAGGACCCCGCCTGCGGTGAGACGACTGCCCGTGTCCAGCACAGACCGCAGGTCCGGCAAGTAGTGATCCCGAAGCGGCAGGGCGGTTGAGCCGGCGGCGACGGCGTCGACGAGTTCGCCTTCGAGCAGGTCGACGGTCAGGGCGTAGTGGACGAATTGGGACATGCCGAACGTGCCGCCGAGGTGGTGTTCACGAATGTCCGTGTCCAGCAGGCGGTAGATGGGGCTGTCCGTGAGCCGGGTGTTCATGGCCAGGGTCTCGGCGAGCCGCTGAATGGCTCGGCCGGCTGCGTGCTCGTCCAGCGTCAGGTCCGCTTCGGGCTGGGCCTTCGGGACGCGGAAGGCGTCGTACGGCGGGCGCAACTCACAGTCGAGGTCTAGCCAGTCTGCGCAGGTCAGGACGCTGGTGTTCACGGCGAGATCGCCGCATCGCGCCATGAACAGGCCGTGGTCGTCGAGTCGGCTGCCGTAGTACGTGGCCAGTGCTTCGGCAGTGCCGCGCTGGCTGACCCATCCTCGGCGGGTGCCGCGGTCGTGAAGGTCCTGCACGTCCAGAGCCGCCAGCCGGTCAGCGACGGCAGCGCGCGCGGTGCCCGGTGTCCAGCCGGCGTGCTTGTCGAGCCATTCGAGCGCTGCGCCGATGTGGGGATCCGCGGAGAGCCGTTCATCGGTTGGACTCGGCTCCGAGGCCGTAGTTCCGACGTGTTCAGCGAACCGGGCGCGTTCTGCCGTGGTCGCCTGCTCTAGCGCGGTGTCGAGGAGCTGTTGCATCTCGGACTTCGGCCGCAGGTCGGGCTTCTGGTGCCACCCCGCCACGGTGCGCGCGGCGATGCCGAGGCGCTCGGCGAAGCGCTCATTGCTCAGGCGCAGTGCCGCTTGAAGCGCGGACGCCGTCCGCCCGGTCCATTGATCAGCCGATTTCACCGGTCAGCAGTCCTCTAACGCCGAATGTGCAGTGGATGTGCAGTGGTCCTGCGCTGGTCGTGCATGGGATGGGCGGCCGTTTCGGCATTGAATTCCCAGTATGCAAATCACCTGGTTCACCAGCCCGAATTGCCCGCCGCTATCGCTTCGGCTCAACGTGTTTGACCACCGTCGCGAGGCTCGATTGGACGTCGGCCAGCCGCTCGGTGATCTCGGCCAGCCGCTCTTCGAGCGCGGCGAGGCGGTCGCGGAGCTCGCCGCCGTCGTCCACGGGCTCGTCGGGATGCGGCGGGGTGCGGTTTTGCAGCACTGCCAGCAGGTGTTGCGGGTGCCAGCCGAGCGTGGTGGACAAAGCTTCGAGCGTGCGCGCGCTCCGTCTGCGCTCCACCGTGTGGTGCTGCAGCTCGCGCACGATCGCCTGCGACACGTGCGACCGCTCGGCCAGCTCGCGTTGCCGCCAGCCCAGCTCGTTCACGCGCATATCGATCGCCTTCGCGACCGCAGCCCAGTCCTCCGTCACGTATTCCTCCGCGCTCCGCCTCAGCGCCGAGATTAGCGGTTCATCGCGCTTTCACCGCGCCGGATAGCGACCCTGCTGCGGCGCGTCGGACAAACACGTCCGACTTAGAGCTGAAATTAACAACATAGTCTTGAAATCATCAGATTGGTCTTTCTCATGAACTCGCAAATCACCTTTCATTCCCTTCACGAAGCTGCCTGGATTCTCGGTGTCTCCCGCGGCGCGGTCAGCCGGGCGATCCGGACCGGGACCCTGCGCACGACCCGATGCCGGAACGGGCTTCGTGTGTCCTCGGCTGAGCTGAACCGCCTGCTCGGAGGTGCTCGATGAGCACGGATGAGCTGCGGTTGATCGGCATCGCGTGGCGCCTGGACCGGCTGCGTTGGGTCCCCACAGACGTGCTGCACAAGATCGTGACCAGCGACGGAGCCTGTATGTGGCCGCCGCCGGACGAGGATCCGCCCGACGCTCGCGATGACCAGGAGTTGGCCGAACGGCTGTGCGGTGGCTGCCCGGTCCGGGACGAGTGCTTAGAGCTGGAGTTGCGCACCGGTGGCGCCGACACCGTCGGCGTCTGGGGCGGGCTGACCGACGACGACCGGCGCGCGCTGCATCCGCACTGGCTGAGCCGCGGCGAGCGGATCGATCGAGGTGAGCGATGAACGGCCTCACCGTGACGCCCACGCAGATCCTCGCCGGCGTCGGCGTTCTGCTCGTGTTGTTCTGGGTCTGGCGGGCGGGCTCCCGTCGGGCGAAGGCTGCCGCCGAAGCCGCTCGGAGCGGGGCGCGGCTGGTGTCGCTGGCTGGGCGGGTGCTGTTCAACGCCGGGTTGATCGTCGCTGTTCAGTGGGTGGTGATCGCTCACGCGGGTTCCGGGTGGTTGCTGCTCGCGGTGCTTGGGCTGCCGGCGTTGTTCGCGGCGTACGCGCTGACTCGTGCCATGACCGTGACGACCGCCGACACGTCGAAGCGGGGTGGTCGGCGATGACGCGGGCTCAACGGCTGGCCCGGGACGCGGCGGAGGCCGCCGAGGTGCGGGCGTACCAGACGGATCCGGACGTCGTCGCGCTGCGGATCGAGCGGGTGCGGCGGCAGGTCGACTGGATGTGCTGGTCGGGCATCGTGCTCGGGTTGGCGTTCACGATGACCAACGTGCAGGGGTTCGCGTCGGCAGGGACCCGGGCGTGGTCGCTGCCGTGGGTGGCAGCGTGGGTGCTGGATCCGACGGTGTCGTTGGTGTTGCTGGCGATCCTGCGGGCGGAGCAGGTGACCGCGCGGTACCAGGTTCGTACGGGTGCGTGGGTGCGGCGGGCGAAATGGCTCACGCTCGCGGCCACCTACGTCATGAATACCTGGACGTCGTTCGTGGCCGGTGAGCCGGCGGCGATCGTGCTGCACTCCGTGCCGCCGCTGGTGGTGTTCGTCGCGGTCGAGGCGATCACGGATCTTCGGGACAAGCTGACTGACGCGGTGCTCGTCGCTGCTGAACGGCAGGCCGTTCATGAGGACGAGGCCATGAACCCGGGGCGGCGGGTGCTGTTCGCGGACTACCTCGCGATTGCTCGGGAGAGCTGGGCGCCGAACGTCGAGATCACGCCGGCATGGGTGCGCCGGGCGACGGGGTGTTCACGTGGGTTGTCACCGCGGCTGGCTCGGGCGTTGCGGGCGGAGGTGGCCAATGGCTGACTCGTTGCCGGTCAAGGCGGACCCTGTGTTGGACGGGGAGCTGGTTGACGACACGTTGCCGCAACCGCGGCCGCGCGCGTCGCGGCGGGAGCGGTTTGTGTTCTGGTGGCTCCACTCGCCGCGGGTGCCGTTGTGGTTGAAGCGTCGGGATCAGGCTCGGCAGGCTGTCAAGGATTTCGTTGTCGGTGTGCTTCGCTCGCCGTTTCGGTTGGTTGGCGCGGTGTTCCGCGGTCTTGTGCTCGGCGTTCGCTGGTGGCGTGGCTGGGTGACCGTGCGGGACTTCCGGGAGGCCGCCGAGCAAGCGGAGAAGTTGGCGGACAAGTTCGGGGACATCAGGGCGTTGACGCTGTTCCGATGGAAGGTCACCGCCGCGGTGGCGATCGCGACAGCGGTGGTGGTCGCGCTCGGGGATCTGTTGTACGGCGAAGTCGCGTTGTGGGTGATCGGCGGCGGGGCCGCGCTGGCGTTGGCGATCCTCGGGCGCCAGAAAGAAGGCAGCCCGGGTCGCAAGGCAGTCTTGTCGGGGCCGCGGACGCTCACCTGGACTATGGATCCGCAGGTTCTGGTGGACGCGTTCCGTGACGCGAAGCTGATTGGCAAGGACGAGACGTTGCGCCTGGTCCAGCGTGCGACCCGGATGGGGTTCGGGTGGGCGATCATCGTTGACTTGCCGGCAACGCGCAAGGCTGCGGACGTGATCAAGAACCGGGAGGCGTTGGCTTCGGCGCTCGCTGTCGATGAGGTTCAGCTGATCGTCGAGCGGGTGCGTGGGAACGGCGGGCACGCGGGGCGGGTGTCGATGTGGGTGGCGGATGAAGATCCGTACGCGGCTCCGCCGATCCGGACGCCACTGCTGCAGGTTGAACGGTGGGATGCTTGGCGGCCGGTCCCGTTTGGACGGGATGCGCGGGATCGGCGTGTGGACCTTCCGCTGGTCTGGACGTCGTTGTTGGTTGGTGCAATTCCTCGGCAGGGTAAGACGTTCGCGACGCGCCTTGCCGCGGCTGGGTTGATCCTCGATCCGTACACCCGGCTTTACGTGGCCGATTTCAAGGCCGGGAAGGACTGGGACGCGGCGGCACGGGTCGCCCATCGGTTCATGTCGGGCGACGAGTCCGCGCACGTTCTGGCGTTGGCTGGATGGCTCGTCGAGCTGGTCGGCGAGGTGCAGGGGCGGTACAGGCGGATGCGGGAACTCGACGACGAGACGTGCCCGGAGTCGAAGGTGACGCCGGAGATGTCGCGGGACCGGACGTTGGACATGCCCATTACGGCGGTGGTGATCGATGAGGTGCAGGTTCCGTTGGAGGATCGGACGGCCGTCAAGGTGGAGGGGAAGGCGCTGACGGCCGGCGAGTACGTCGGTGAGCTGCTGACGTGGCTGGCTAAGAAGGGGCCGGCGGCCGGGATCGTGCTGGCGCTGGCGACTCAGCGGCCGGACTCGAAGACAATTCCGTCCGGGCTCCGCGCCGTGCTTGGGTCGCGGTTCGCGCTTCGCGTCATGGATTGGCGGGACAGCAACATCGTGCTCGGCGAGCAGATGAACACCCGTGGGTATGACAGCAGCCGGCTGCTTGCGTCGCACAAGGGCGTGGGGATCCTGCGGCCGGACGGCGACACGCAGGCCGGCGCCGACGTACTCGCGCTGACGGTGCGGACCTACTACATGCCGAACGAGGACTGGCAGACCATCTGCCGGCGTGGTCGAGAGCTGCGCGAGGCCGAGCGGACGCTGACCGGGCACGCGGCCGGCTCCGATCTGGCGATCGAGAACACCCTGAAGGTGATCGACTCGGGTGAGACGCCGCCAGAGCCGGTCAAGCTGCCGGGGTCACTGGGAGCCTTGGCGGCGCATCTGGACGGCGACGCGCGAGAGTTCGTACCAACATTTGAGCTGGTCGAGGCGCTGGCGATCGATCCGAAGGACTTTGCGCAGCTCATGGCCGATATCGGATGCCAACGGGTTCGAGGCCGCGTCCCGCGCGAAGGCAGCGGCGTTCGCCAAGTTCGCGGCTACCTGACAGCTGAAATCAGGACATCTCTCGATCGAGTGGCACGCCAAGCTGCACCGGCGACCGAGGATGATCGGCAATGAGCGCGACGCACTCGGACGACCACCAGATTCGGGTTATCCTACCTGCGGGATTGCCAAAGCTGACGCCCGCCGTAGCGCGTGCGCTGCTCGCCGTCCTGATCGAGCTGACTGAGGCGCCGGTACCGGATGAACCGGCGGAGGAGGTGAACCGTGGCAGCTGAAATCGTCAGCGACCCGTGGACGACGCTGGACGAGGTCCTGGGGCTCGAAGTCGCTGAGCCAGACGACGGGGTAGGAACCCTGGCGGTGTACGGCCGATGCTCGACCGAGGACAACCAGGACCCGGAGACTTCGCGCGGCTGGCAGGTCGGGAACGCGCGGAAGTTCGTCGAACCCCTCGGCGGTCAGGTCGTGGCCGAGTTCTTCGACATCGGGCAGTCGCGGTCCGTTCCGTGGGAGCGGCGGGTCGAAGGCGCGCGCCTGCTCGCCGAGCTGAAGAATCCGCGTCGCGGGTGGGATGCGATCGTGGTCGGCGAGGGTACGCGGTGCTGGTTCGGCAACCAGTTCTCGCTGATCGCGCCGAAGTTCGCTGCCTACGGCGTCGATCTGTGGGTGCCGGAGTTGGGCGGGAAGTACGACCCGCGGAACCCGTCGCACAAGTTGCTGATGAGCGTGCTCGGCGGCATGAGCGAATCGGAGCGCCAACACGTCCAGGCACGCGTCCGCGCGGCGATGGATGCCCAGGTGATCAACGAAGGACGTCACCAGGGCGGCCGCGCGCCGTACGGGTACAAGGTCGTCGACGGCGGTCCGCACCCGAATCCGCGTAAGGCAGCGGAAGGATTCCGGTTGCGGGTGTTGGAGATCGAAGAAGAGACCGCCGGCGTCGTGCGCCGGATCTTCGCCGAGTACCTGGACGGCAACGGCGATCGAGCGATCGCGAACCTTTTGAACGTGGAGAGGATTCCGTGTCCGTCGGAGCGTCGGCCGGAGCAGAATCGGCACCGGCGCGCGGATGGATGGCAAGGCAGTTCTGTGCGCGCGATTCTGGATAACCCGCGATACACCGGATACGCGATCTTCGGGCGCTGGACGAAGCATGAGACGCTGTTGGATCCCGATGACGTGGCCGCTGGGCATGTGGTGCGGTTTCGACGGTCCGACCCGGATCGCGTCGTTCGGTCACGAGTGCCGGCCCACCCGGAGATCATCTCCGTGGAAACCTTCACGCAGGCACAGCTTCTGCGGCGTTCGAAGTCCGCCGGCGGACTCGCGACCGCGCGTAAGGCGGAGCGGGGAGGACGGACGACTGCGCGTTCCTACTTGCTCCGCGGTCTCGTGCGCTGCGGGGTCTGCGGACGGAAGATGCAAGGCGCGACAATCAGGAAGGGCGCCTACTACCGCTGCACCTCGCGGACCATGGCGCCCGGGTCCCTGAAACTGGCGGATCATCCGACGACGGTCAACCTCCGTGAATCGGTTGTAGTCGAAGCAATCAACGGGTGGATCGGCGAGCTGTTCCACCGGGACAACGTCGACAAGACGGCGGCAGCGCTTCTCGGGTCGAACGGCACCGGCGCGGGCGGCAACTTCGAAGCTGCACGCAACCGGCTTGCGGACGCCGAAGCCCGACTCAAGCGCTACCAGGCAGCCATTGCCGCCGGAGTCGACCCGGCGGCGCTTGTCGACCCGATCAACCAAGCGCAGGCCGAGTGCGCGGCGGCGCGGGCGCAGATTGACACGATCCCCGCAGAGTCAAACGTGACGGTCGCCGAGATCTACGCGAGGATTGATGCCCTCGGCGACGTCTGCGGGACGGTGGCCGACGCGACGACGGCAGGCTTGAGCCGCCTGTACCGTGCGCTGAACCTTGAACTACGCTACGAACCAAAAGAGCTGGTCGTCTATGCGACGACCAGCCCCGGTGTAGATAGTGCGTGTGTCCGAGGGGGGACTTGAACCCCCACGCCCGTTAAGGGCACTAGCACCTCAAGCTAGCGCGTCTGCCATTCCGCCACTCGGACTTGCTGATGAAGAGAGTATACGACCGCTGGAGGGCCGTTTTCAGGGGGGTGTCACCTGGTGTTCAAGAGGCGGATGGGACGATAATCCGTTTTGATCACGAGGGGTGCACTCTCGCATAGTGACTGGTCAGGGTGGTTTTCGGGCGAAGGCTAGGTCGTTGTGGGGACAGATGTCGTAGGCCTCGTGCCGGTGGGCGTGGTTCGCGAGGGGCGGGGTGGTGGCGAGAGAGGTGCCCGGCGGGGCCGCTCCGGGAGGACTGGGCGCAGCCGTGGGGCGAGGTGGATGTGCAGGTGGAGTACTGGCGTCGCCGCCTGGTTTGGCTGTTTGCACTGGAGCCGAGTTCGAGTGCCAGCGTGAGGTTACGTGCGGCGCAGGGACTCAGAGGTCGCGGTGGGGATTTCGGCCAGGTGAGTTGATGACCGTTTTCGGGGTGCCAGGCGAGGCCGAGTGTGCCACCCACGTCGGCAGGGTCGAGGCGGGAGCGGCCGGCACGGGCAGGACTTGCCGACGCGGTGGGAGAACGGCAGACGAGTGCGGTGAGGGTCGCGCGTCGAGATGTACTGGTGGGGTGATGAGCGCGCGGCAGGGTCGCGTGGGGCCGGGGTCAACGTAGCGAGGCTAGGGGGGTGGCCCGAACCTATCGATTTACGATAGATTTCCATCGTGAGTCGATTGGAGGGCGAACTGTGGGGAAGGTGACGGTGCAGGCGCTGAGGGTGGTGCTTGTGGTGGTGTTCGTGGGGACGTTGTTCGTGCAGGTGGGGATGGTGGTGGCGTTTGCGGTGAAGCCCGAGGACGGGACGATGCCGCTCACGGCGTTGCGGGTGATGGTGATCGTGGGGATGGGGGCGGTGCAGCTCGCGGTGTGGTGTGTGGGGCGGTTGGTGGGGATGGTGCGGCGCGGGACGGTCTTTTCGCACGCGGCGTTTCGGTATGTGGATGGGGTGATCGGGGCGATTGTGGCCGCGGCGGTTGTGTGGTTTGCGGTGACGATCGTGAATGCGCCGGGACAGCGGGACGATCCCGGGGTCACGCTGATCATGGGCGGGATCGGGGTGGCGATTCTCGGGGTCGCGTTGGTTGTGGTCGTGTTGCGGATGTTGTTGGCACAGGCGGTGGCCCGGGATGGTGAGGCGGCGCGGATGCGGTCGGAGTTGGATGAGGTGATCTGATGCCGATCGCAGTGGACATTGATGTGATGTTGGCGCGGAGGAAGATGTCGGTGGGGGAACTGGCGGAGCGGGTGGGGATTACGCCGGCCAATTTGGCGGTGCTCAAGAACGGGCGGGCCAAAGCGGTGAGGTTCGCGACGTTGTCCGCGTTGTGCGAGGTGCTCGAGTGTCAGCCTGGTGATTTGTTGCGGTGGGAAGCCGAGGGCATCTCGGAAGCGTGTTGAGATACGGGGGCCGCGGTGGAGCGTGGCGGGAGGTCGCAGGCCGGTGGGCTGTGGTCGTCAGGGCGGCGACGCGGGTGACTCTCGGGTGACAGCGCGCTGGTGAGGAGTGTCTGTCTCCTGTTTCGGGGGGCAGCGATTCGACGGCAGGGGCAAAGGTCCCGCCCCCTATCGGCGGATGGTCGCGAGGAGATCCTGAGGGCACCGCTCGTGAGCAGGTCGGTCCTGCGGCCGACAGCGACGTCAACGAGGTGGGGCTGGGCCGGCGAGTCCGGCTCGGCCCGCTGCTTGGGCCGGCAGAGGTTCACGCCGGACCGGACGGGCCCTTCGATCTCGGTCTGCGCGCCCAACGCATCCCGCACGTCGACGGGCTGGTCGGGACGAACCCCGCCAAGTCGCCAGCGCGGAGTTCCATGCCGGACGAGACGGGCGTTCGGTTTCGGTCTCCGTGCCCAACGCGTGCTGCACGTCGACGGCACCCATCGGGGTTGAACCCCGCCAGTTAACCAGCCATCGTTGCCGCGGTTCGTGGCGGGCAACCGTGCCGCGTGTCCCGTGTGGTCGGTCTCCGGCGGGCACGTCGAGACGTCGGCTCGGCGCGGTCGAGCGTCGCTGCGCGTGGAGGGCGGCGTGGCCACCGGGATCGCTACGTGTCTTCGCGCCCGTACACGGCGGCGGCGAACCCGGCGGCCTTCGCGAGCTCCAGGAGGTCGTCGCCGCGGTTGGTGGGGAGGAGGACGAGGGGGTAGCAGTCTGATTCGATGTCGAGGACGGCGAGGGCGGTGTTCAGGGCGTGTAGCTGTTCCCCGGCTTCCTCGAGGAACTCGTAGGTGGGGAGTTCGCTTTCGGCCAGGGTGGCCCACAGCTTGTCGGATTGGGGGGCCGATCGGAGGTTGCGGAGTCCGGCGGTGATGTCGTCCGGGGATTCCTTCCAGTCGATCTCGGTGAGGAGGCCGTGGTCGTCGAGGGCGTCCACCAGGGCTATCCAGGGCAGGCCGTCGAAGGGTTCGTCGATGCCGCGTTGGCCGAGGCGGTCGGCGTGCTCGCGAACGTAGGCCTCGGGGTCGTCCAGGGCGGCGGTGGCGCGGGCGGACACCTCGGGAACGTCGGGCGCCAGCAGGGTGGCGACGCGGATGAGGGCGTCGCGGGCGGGGGTGGTCATCGGGGGTCCTCCCCGGGAGCCAGGGTGCGGGTGATGATCGCAGCCGGCTCCCGGGGTCCGTGACGGTGGAACTACCGAGCCGACGCCGCGGTGCGGGTGCGGGCGCGCGGGCGGAGGGTGAAGCCGCTCGGTTTGAGGGTCAGGGATTCGGCGATCTCGAGCTCGTAGGTGGGATCGGCCTCGAAGTCGTAGCGTTGCAGGACCAGGCCGAGGGCCAGGACGGCCTCGTGGAGGGCGAACTGGCGGCCGATGCAGGCGCGGTCGCCCGTGCCGAAGGGTTTGTAGGCCTGGGCGGGGCGCTTGCGGACCTCGGCGGGCTCGAAGCGGTCCGGGTCGAACCTCTCCGGGTCGGGGCCCCAGACGGCCGGGTCGCGGTGGACCAGGGGCAGGGGCACGATGACCCAGTCTCCCTCGCGCATCCGGTATTTGCCGGCCAGCAGGACATCCTCTTTGGCCTCGCGGGAGTAGCCGGGGGCGGTGGGCCACAGGCGCATGGACTCGTCGAGAACGCGGCGGACGTACCGGAGTTTGGCGACGTCCGCGAAGGCCGGATCCCCGTCGCCCCAGACGGTGTCGACCTCGGCGCGGGCCTTGGCCAGCACGTCGGGGTTGCGGGTCAGGTAGTAGAGGGCGAACGACAGGGCGCCGGACGTCGTTTCGTGACCCGCCACGACGAAGGTGATGGCCTGGTTGCGGATGTTGACCGGGTCGAGGCGCTCCCCCGTTTCCGGGTGGCCCTCGGTGAGCATGAGGCCGAGCAGGTCGCGGGCTTCGCCGCCTTCGCGGCGGCGGGTCTCGATGACCTCGTCGACCAGGTCGGTCATGGTCGCGATGTCGGCCTTGTTCTGCGCGCGCGTGCCGGCGAAGGCGCGGCGCACGAAGGGCAGCTTCGTGTTCTGCAGCTGGGCGAACCGCAGCGCGCGGATCATGGCCGTGACGAACGGGTGCGGCTCGGTGCGTTCGAAAGAGCCGAAGCGGTAGCCGAAACCGGCGAGGCCGATCGTCTCGAGCGTCAACCGCGTCATGTCCGCGGCGACATCGACCGGACCGGTGGCGCCGTCCCACGCCGCGGTGAGTTCGTGGGCGACCTCCAGCATCACCGGGTGGTAGCGGCGCATCGCCTCGGCCGAGAAGGCCGGCTGCAGGATGTCGTGGGCCAGCCGCCAGTTCGGTTCGTTCGTGTGGGCGGTGAACAGGCCGTCGCCCGCCAGGGCGCGCAGGTTCGCGATCCCGAGGCCGACGTGCTTGCCGAACTTGGTCTCGTCGTTGAGCTGCGTGACCACGTCGACGCCGCCGGCGAAGACGATCTCGAAGCCGAAGAACTTGCGCGTGAAGACCGGGCCGACCTGCTGCCCGACGCGCAGGGTGTCCTGCAACGGCGTGCGCGGGTTCGACCCGATCAGGTCGCCGATCACCGGCAGCCGGCCCGGCCGGTGCGGAATCCCGGTGGTGTCCACTCGTCGCCCCCTTATTGAACCCAGATCCAATAAGGTGACGATCCCCCGATACTGAACCGGTGTCAAGTAAGCTCGGGGGATGCGGACGCGGCTGAGCACCGAGCAACGGCGGGAGCAGTTGCTCGGCATCGGCGCCGGGCTGTTCGCGAGCCGGCCGTACGACGAGGTGTGGATCGAGGAGGTCGCCGAGATCGCCCAGGTCTCGCGCGGCCTGCTGTACCACTACTTCCCCACGAAGAAGGACTTCTTCGCCGAGATCGTGCGCCGGCAGCGCGACCAGCTCCTGGCGATGAGCGAGCCCGACCCCGCGCTGCCGGTCGCGCAGCAGCTGAGCGCCGGGCTCGACGTCTACCTCGAGTTCGCCCGCACCCATCCCGACGGCTACCGCATCGTGCACCGCTGGGCCGGTGACGCCGACCGCGAGATCCGGGAGATCCGCGAAGCCGGGATGGCGGCGAACAGCGAACGTATCCTGGCCGCACTCGCCTTGCTGCGACCGGTCACCGACACCACCCGGCTGGCCGTGCGCGGCTGGCTGGCCTTCGTGGCCGTGCTGATCCTCGACTGGCTCGACGAGCCGAAGGTCACGCACGAGCAGTTGCGCGACATCTGCGTGCGGACCCTGTTCGCCGCCGTCGACGTCACGCCATGAGCTCGTTCATCGGGTAGACCGGCCGTTCGCCACGCACCACGCGGGCGACGTCGGCCAGCGCCTTCGCCTTGATCTCGGCGAAGGATTCCTCGCTGTAGTGCGCGGAATGCGGCGTGAGCAGCACCTGGTCGAGGCCGCGCGGCGGGTGGCCGTCCGGGATCGGTGCGGGGCTCACCGATGTAGCGTCGATCCCGGCGCCGGCGAGACGGCCTTCACGCAGGGCCAGGGCCAGCGCCGGCTCGTCGACGAGGCCGCCGCGGAAGACGTTGACGAGGATGGCGCCCACGGGCATGCGCGCGAGCACGGCCGCGTCAACGAAACCGCGGGTCTCGTCGGTGAGGGGCACGTGCAGCGACAGGATGTCCGACCGCTCGACCACCTCGTCGAACGACACCAGTTCCGCGCCGGATTCCCGCGCCGCCGCAGGGGAAGCCAGTGGATCCGCCGCGATCACCCGGTAGCCGATCGCCTTCGCCATGGTCGCCACGCGGCGCCCGATGCGGCCCAGCCCGACGAGGCCGAAGGTCTGCTCGTCCGGGCGCCGGGTCCCGCGGGCGAGTGCGAGCGGCGCGCGGCCGGTTTCGTGCATGGCGCGGTTCTGCACGCCGATCCGCCGGCTCAACGACAGCGCGAGCGCGATCGTGTGGCCGGCGACCTCGCGGTAGTTCGCGTCGGGCACGTTGGTCACCCAGACGCCCCGGCCGGTCGCGGCGGCGACTCTGACGTTGTCGACGCCGATGCCGAACGGCGTGATCGACCGGCAGCCGTCGAGCTGCTCGATCACCTCGCGGGTGAACGGTTCCCCGAGCGTGATCACCGCGGCCGCGCCCCGTGTCACGCGAACGAGCTCCTCCGGCGAATGAGCGTCCACCGCGGAGAAGTCGACGTCCAGCCCGGCGAACGCCTCGGCGGCATCCGCGGCGAGGGGGATCACCGTGCTGGTCATCACGACGCGCGCGCTCATCGGGTCACCGCCGCGGCGTCCGCCAGCACGCTCTGCGGCCCGGCCCACTGCGCCGCCGCGCCCTGCAGCATCCACCCGAGATCGCTGGCCAGCAACAGGAATCGGGTGCCACGGCCGATGAGCTCGCCCACGTGGTCGTCGCGGAAGCAGAAGGACCCGGGGGCGACGCCGTGCTCGCGTGCGACCGCGTACACGTGCTCGATGGCCGCCCAGAACTCAGGCGCGCCCGGCCGCACGCCGAGGGACATCGAGAGGTCACCGGGCCCGATGACCACGGAGTCGATGCCCGGCGTCGCCAGGATTTCCTCGGCCCCGCGGACACCGGCGGCCGACTCGATCTGCACGGCGACGAGGGTGCGCTCGTTGACCTGGCCGACGTAGTCCGCGGCAGCGAGGCTCGCACCGTACTCGGCGCCGCGGCCGGGGCCGAGGCCACGGCGGCCCACCGGCGCGTACCGGGCAGGTCGACGACCGCACGCGCCTGCCGCGCGGTCTCGACCTGCGGCACGATCAGTCCGGCGGCGCCGGCGGCGAGCACACGCGGGATCTCGGGCACCCGCACGATGACGGGTTTCGCGTGGACGTCGGCCGCCCGCACGAGGTCCTCGACGGCACCCGCCGAGAGCGTGCTGTGCTCCATGTCGAGGCACACCGCGGCGAAGGGCGTCGCGCCGAGCGCCTCGACCACCACGGGCGAGGTGGCCATCACGTTCGTCGCGAACAGCGGTTCGCGGGCCAGCCCACCACGCAGGTTGTAGCGGGCCATGCTCAGAACTCCGTTTCGTCGAAGGGTTTTCAGACAGCGGGACGGACGCCGCTGAGTGCGGAGACCTCGTCGATCTCGCGCCGGGACACCACGGGCCGCGCCAGCAGCATCCCGGGCACCGTGAGGACTTGCGCGGCGGCGATGTAGAGCGCGACGAGCCACGGCCGGCCGCCCATCGCCAGCAGTAGCGCGCTCGCGATGAGCGGCGCGGGCCCGGCGATCAAGCCGCCCTGCAGTTCGCGTGACGACGTGAGCCCGGATCCGCGGAACTCGGTGCGGAACAACGCCGGCAGCAGCACCGTCTGCGCGGAGAGCCCGGCGGCCCGCCCCACGCCCCACAGCACCACGCCGGCGATGATGATCAGCGCGAGGTTTCCGGTTCAGCAAGGCGAAGTAGGCGAACGCCAACGGGATCCCGGTGAGCGCACCGCTGTACAGCACCCGCAGCGCGCCGATCCGGTCGCACAGCCGGCCCCAGAACAGCAGGGCGAAGAGGCCGAGGCCCATCATCAGCAGCGTGGTGAGGAGCGTCTGCGTCGAGGTGAGCCCGATCGTCGAGCTGAGGTAGCTCGTCCCGAAGGCCTGGGCGACGAAGCCGGTGACGTTGAGGCCCGAGGGCAGGAGAAACACGCGACGAAGTTGCGCGGGCTCTCCCGGAACGGCCAGGCCATCGCGGCGAGCGGGTTGGCACGGCCGCGTTCGACCCGCCCGGCCCGCTGCTCGGCCGCGATGTGCTCGAACTCGGGCGACTCCGCGACTTTGCGCCGCAGCACGAGCCCGGCGACCGTGAGCACGGCGCCGAACAGGATCGGGATCCGCCAGCCCCGCTGCTTGAAGTCGGCAGAGCTCAGCTCGGAGCTCAGCACGGTGAAGAACACCAGCGCCAGCACCGAACCCAGCATCGAACCGATGTTCATCAGGGCGCCGGAGACGCCTTTGCCCTTCCTGCCGGTCGACTCGTTGACGAAGATCATCGCGGCGGCCAGTTCCGCGCCGGCGCCGAAGCCCTGGAGCCTGCGGAGCACGACCAGCCGAATGGGCGCCCACACACCGATCGTGGCGTAGGGCGGGAGCACGCCGATGCCGGTCGTGGCCACGCCCATGAGGATGATCGACAGGATCAGCACCGGCCGCGGCCCCAGCGGTCGCCGAGCGCGCCGAGCACGACTCCGCCGACGGGCCGCACGACGAAGCCGACGGCGAACGTCACGAACGTGGCCAGGACGGCCAGGCTGCCGGCCTGCGCGAAGAACAACGGCGCGATCGCCAGGCCGGCGACGAACGCGTACAGCCCGTACTCGTACCACTCGATGAACGTCCCGGCGCTCGCCGCCGCGATCGCGCGCAGCGATCGTTGCCGGGAGGGGTCCGGGACCGCCGGTTGTCCGGGGAGCAGTCTGTCCTGCGCTCTCTCCTGCACTGGATCCGACCTGGAGCTCCTTTGCTCGATCGTGTCGACAGGGTATTGGCGACTGTCGACAGTATCGAGCCTTGAAAACTCCCCTCCGGTGGCGCACCGTGGGCCGGTTGAACGTCAGGCGGGCGTCGACATGGTGTGGTTGAGGTGGTCTTCCCACACGCGCAGCGCCTCGCCGGGCTCGCCGGAGCGGATGGCCTGCTCGAGTGTCTCGTAGAGGATGACGTGGTGGCGCCACAGGGTGTCGCGGTCGATGGCCGGCGAGCCGTCGCGGGACGTGAGCATGAGGCGGATCTGGTCGGTGAGGTCGGCGTAGCGGGCGCGCAGCCGCGGCAGGCCGGCCAGCGCCACGACCTGCGAGTGGAAGGCCGCGTCGGCGTCGGCGGCCTCCAGGTGACCCGCCGGCGCGGTGCGGATGTTCTCGATGAGCGGCGGCAGGGACTCGATCGACACCTTGTCGCGGACGATGACGCGGACCGCGAGGCCCTCGTCGGCGAGACGCAGGGCGGCCAGCTCGGCGGCGTCCCCGGCGTCGACCTCGACGACCCGGTAGGACTGGTTCGCCGACTTCACGACGAGCCCCGACTGTTCGAGCCGCCGCAGCGCCTCCCGGACGGGCGAGCGGCTGATCCCCATCGCCTGCGCCAGCAGCGAGTCCCGCAACCGCTCCCTCGGGCCGAGCTCACCGGAGAGGATCTGCTCCTTGATCCGGCGGTGGCACTCGTCGACGAGCGAGGGCAGGGCGATGCGGTCGAAACGCCGGGACTCCACGGCGTGATGGTATCGGGTTTCGTCGACAGTCGGCAGAAGCGTCGGATTGTGCCCGATCTCTCGTGTACTAATATTTCGTACACGAGTAGTTTGAGGGGTATGACGAGCGAAAACACCGGAATCACCGGCAAACACCTATTGCTGCGCTACGACAACGGCTGGTTCTACGAGATCTACTTCAAGAGCGAGACCGTGATCGACTACCGGGTGCACGAGAGCATCGTGGCCGGGCGCTGGGTGAAGGACCAGGAGATCACGCAGCGAGCGCTCCCGGCGGGGATCCACAAGGTGTTCTGGGTCGAGCCGACCGGCACCGTCGTGTCGCTCGACCTCGACCTGGCCCACCTGCGGGTGCACGACGCGATCTTCTTCCCGCGGTGGGTCGAGCTGCACCCGGAACGCACCAGCCGGTACCAGAACGAGGCGCTCGAGACGATGACCCGGTACCGGGACGAGGGGCCGGTCTACCCGCTGCACGTCGTGGAGGAGTTCGCGGACATCTGCTTCCTGGCGGAGCGCGGCGTCGGGGACGAGGACGTGATCGCGTGCGCTCCGCGCGACCTGCCCGCCGGCTACGTGTCGGACCTGGTCGCCGGGCAGTTCACGCTTGGCAGGTGATGCGGCCGGCGCGGGCGGCTGGTGGTCTTCCTGCCGGGGACTTCGAGGGTGAAGGAGCGTCAGCGATGTCCGATGTCGAGGTCGAGCGCAAGGAGACGCTGTCGCGTCAGGACGCCGCCCGGAAGCTGGCCGAGCTGGCCGCCGCCCTGGAGGAGAGCGGGAAGGTCGAGATCGCGCTCGGCGCGAGCACGGTGAAGGTCCACGTGCCCGACTCGGTGCAGGTCGAGATCGAGGTGGAGATCGACGGGCGTGAGGTGGAGCTGGAAGTGGAGCTGAAGTGGTCGACCGGTCGTGCCGCCGCCACCGGTGGCCGCCGGCGCGCCGCCTCGACGTGAGCCCTTCGCCGGCCGCATCCGTACCGGCTGGCTGGTACCGGGGTATTCCGGCCAGCACCCGCCCCGGGACGGCGGCTGGCGGCAATGTGCAGGCCGGGCGACGCTGCGACTCTGGATTCATGGCATCGACCAAGCCGCCGGGCCCCGACGCCCTCACCACGGTCACGGGCCACACCGGCACTCTGTATCTCTGCCCCGACCTGTCCGCCGTCGACCAGCACATCGCCCTGCTGTACCGCGAAATCGCCCACCTGCCCCCCTCACACCGCGACGCCGAACGCGCGATGTGGGCCGACATCGACCTGTTGCTCGACCGCCGGATGTGGCTCGAGGTGACGACGCTGACCGCCGCGGGGTGACCCGCGCCGCGTCCCTCATCCCACCCTGTCCCCCGACCGAACAGCACTCCGCCCCGAAATCAGCTCCCCTGTGGTGGTGACTGCTCCCCGGTTCCGACCCGCCCCCTGCACCGGAACCGTCCGAGCGGCCCACCGACGCTGCCCGTCTGACCCCGGCCCACCGGATGGCCACGGCGCCGATGACACGGTTGTGACCCCGCACGGCGTACCGTGATCTTCGTGAGCGCCGCACTGTCCATCGTGGACACAGGCGTGGACCGGCACCAAGGGGAGCTTTCGGCCATGAAGCGCACGGACGCGCAGCATTCTGATCATTCGGACACGGCGGCGCCGCTGACGCGGCGGTCGTTCGCTGGCATCGCCGCACTGGGTGTCACCGCCGGTGGGCTCGGGTTGGCCGTGCCGGGCGTGGCGGCCGCGGCGGCGAGGCCGAAGCCGCGGCGGTCGGTGGTGCTGGTGCACGGCGCGTATGCCGACGGGTCGTGCTGGGGCGACGTGATCATGCGGCTGCAGGCCGCTGGGGTCACCGTCACCTCGGTGCAGAATCCGCTGACGTCGCTGGCCGACGATGTCGCCGCGACGCGCCGGGAGCTCGACCTGCAGAGCGGGCGCACCGTGCTGGTGGGGCATTCCTACGGCGGCTCGGTGATCAGCGAGGCCGGCGTGCACGACGCCGTCGACGCGCTGGTGTACCTGTCCGCGCGGGCGCCGAAGGCGGGCGAGGACTACCCGGCGCTCACGGCGAAGTTCCCGGCGGCGCCGGCGAGCGCGGGGCTGGTGTACCGCAACGGCTTCGGCCAGCTGACCGAAGACGCGTTCCTCAAGGACTTCGCCAACGGCGTCCCGACGGTGAAGGCGAAGGTCCTCTACACCGCGCAGGGCCGGGTGGCGCAGGACCTCTTCGCGACGAAAACCACGGCCGCCGCGTGGGAGAGCAAGCCCAGCAGCTACGTGGTCACCACGGCCGATCGCACGACGTCACCGGAGCTGCAACGCTTCGTGGCCACCCGGATGAAAGCGCGCACGACCGTCGTCAACTCGGGTCACCTCTCGTTCCTCACCCACCCGGACACGATCGCGCGCGTGATCCTGGACGCCGTGCACCGGCCGTGAACGGTCCTCTGTGGATCGAGGCGGGTCAGCCGCGGCGGGCGGTGCTGAACCGGCGCTGGTAGGCGGCCGGGCTGATGGACAGCTTGCGCGCGAACACGCGGCGCAAGGCCTCGTAGCTGGGGAAACCGGCCAGGGTCGCGGCCCGCGTCGCGGTATGGCCCTGGTCGAGGAAAGCCCGGGCCAGGTCGAAGCGGATGTTCTCGACGAAGCGCGCCGGCGTGGTGGACAGCTCGTCGTGGAAGAGCCGGGTGAGCTGGCGGGTGCTCACGTTGAGGTGCTTCGCGAGGTCGCCGAGCGAGTAGTGGGCCTCGGGGTTCGCCGTGACCAGGTCGGTGATCGTGCGCAGCGCCGGGGACCGCGGCGGCGGGCCCTGCAGCGGCGCGGAGAACTGCGACTGGCCACCTGATCGCTGCAGGTAGACCACGAGCGCGCGGGCGACGTCGCGCGTCAGGTCGGGGCCGTGGTCCTCTTCGACGAGCGCGAGCGCCAGGTCGATGCCCGCGGTGACGCCGGCGGAGGTGTACGTGGAGCCGTCGCGCACGTAGATGGCGTCGGGTTCGACGCGGCACGTCGGGCAGCGGTGGGCGAGCTCGTGCGTCACGCTCCAGTGCGTGGTCGCGCGCTTGCCGTCGAGCAGGCCGGCGGCGGCGAGGATGAACGCGCCGGTGCAGATCGACGCCACGCGGCGGGCCCCGGCCGCGGGCACGCGCGCGGCTTCGGCCAGCTGGCTCGGTACGGGCGTGCGCGGGAACAGGTTGGACCCGGGAACGAGGTAGGTGTCCGGCGCGGGCAGCGAGCACACCGAGCCCTCGACCGTGACCCCGAACCCGAGGTTCGCGGTGACGCCTTCCCCCGTCGGCGACACCAGGACGATCCGGTAGTCGGCGCCGAACCGATTGGCCTCCTGGAAGACCTCGGCAGGACCGGCGACGTCGAGCAGCGTCACCCCGTCGTAGACGAGGATCGCCACGACGTGCGCGGCGGAGCCGGAACGCCGGGCGGGGGCGGTCGAAGAGGCGGCGGACAGGGGCACCGCCCATTCGTAGCACACCGTGACCACAAAAGTGCGCAGGTGGCGGGCCTGTCTTATTACGTTACAAAGCTTGACCGTAACTGAACAGCAAGCTACGTTCTCCCCGTCACAGGCGCTGGCCCTCTGGCAACGAAGCCGCAGGAAGGTGATTCGGACCATGGTGGAGACGTACGTTCTGGTTCCCGGGGCCTGGCACGGCGCGTGGTCGTGGCGCCCGGTCGCGCAGCGGCTGCGGGCCGCCGGCCACTCCGTGGTCGCGCTGACTCTGCCGGGCCTCGCCGACGGCGACGATCCGCGCCGCTTCTCGCTCGCGGACACAGTGGACTTCGTCGTCGATTTCCTCGACACGAACGACCTGACCGGCGTCACGCTGGTCGCCCACAGCTGGGGCGGCTACCCGGTTTTCGGTGCGGCCCACCGGGTTCCGCAGCGGGTGCGGCGCGTGGTCTTCCACAGCGCGTTCGTGCCCGAGAACGGCGTGGCACTGGTCGACGACGTCCCGCCCGGGCACGCCGAGCTCTTCCGGCAGCTGGCCCGCGAGTCCGGTGAGGACTCCGTGGTACTGCCCTACCCCGTGTGGCAGAGCGCCTTCGCCCAGGACACCCCCGAACCCGTGCAGAAGCTGGTGTACGAGCTGCTCGTGCCCCAGCCCATGCGCTACTTCGAGGAACCCCTGCACGCACCGGCTTTCCCGTCCCTCGGGCTGCCGGTGAGCTACCTGGCCGGCGAGAGCGACCTGGCGATGCCGCCCGGCGACCACGCCTGGTGCCCGCGCTTCCCCGGCCGGCTCGGGGTCGAGCCGATCCCGGTTCCCGGTGACCACGAGGCGTTCCTGACCCGGCCCGACGCCTTCGTCTCGGCGCTGCTGCACTCGCACACCGTCGACGGCTGAGCGGCGCGTCCCGATCTGAGTGGTTCCTGGCCGGACGAAGGCGGCAGAACGCGCGCGTGAATCGGCACCATGGATGTCGGACACGATCCACCGACCAAGAACGGAAAGTGCAGCAGTCATGTCAGAGATCATCGCGGGGGTGGAAGTCCCGGAGACGGCAGCGGTCGCGGAGGCCGACCGGCTCATCCGGGAAACGACCAACCCGCTCATCTACCACCACTCCCGGCGGGTGTTCTTCTTCAGCCAGTTCCACGCGCAGCGCCTCGGCGTGAAGCCTGATCCGGAACTGCTCTACCTCGCGGCCATGTTCCACGACACGGGTCTCATCACGCCGTTTTCCGACGTGGAGCAGCGGTTCGAGGTCGACGGCGCCGACCACGGGCGCAAGTTCCTGCTGGAGCGCGGCTTCTCGACCGAGGCGGCCGACACCGTGTGGACCGCGATCGCCCTGCACACCACGCCGGGGATTCCCGGCCGGATGGGCCCGGAAATCGCGACCACGCACCTCGGTGTGCTCACCGACGTGCTCGGTTTCGGGTTCGACGGTCTGGACCTCGGAGCGGTCGAGGAAATCCTCGCGGTGCACCCGCGCGGTGATTTCAAGACCGATTTCCTGCGCACTTTCGTCGACGCGCTGAAGCACCGCCCGGAGACCACCAACGGAACGGTGAACTCCGACATCCTCGAGCACTTCGTCCCCGATTTCACCCGCACCACCACCGTCGAGCGCATCGTCGGCTCGCCCTGGTCGAGCTGACCGGCGCGTGATGAACGGCCTCGTGATGAACGAACGGCGCAGCCTCGGCCGAGGCGCGTCCTTCGGCCTGCTGGTCTTCGCGAACGTGCTGTTGATGGCGTCCACGAGTGCCCCTTCGCCGATCTACCCGCTGTACCTGCAGCGGTGGGGATTCTCGGTGACGGTCCTGACGGTGGTGTTCGCCGTGTACGTCGCCGGGCTGGTCGCCGCCCTGCTGACGGTCGGCTCGCTGAGCGACCATGTCGGCCGGCGGCCGGTGCTGGTCGCGGCGATGCTGGTGGCCGCGGCCGGCACGGGCCTGTTCTGGGCCGCCGGCGGCGTCGGCACGCTCGTGGCCGCGCGGATCGTGCAGGGGCTGGCCACCGGCCTGGCGACGGGCGCGCTGGCCGCCGGCCTGGTGGAGTTGTCCCCAGCCGGCCGCCCGCACCGCGGCCCGATGATGACGGCCGTGGGCACGAGCCTCGGGCTCGCGGCCGGCGGTGGCCTCACGGGCCTTCTGGTGCAGTTCGACCCGCGGCCCGACGCGGCGGTGTTCCCGGTGCTCACCGTCGCGTTCATGGTGGTCGCCGCGCTGGTGCTCACCATCCCCGAGACGGCCGGCCGGCGTCCCGGCGCGCTGACGTCGCTGCGCCCGAGGGCGCGCGTGCCCCGGGAGACGCGGCGGGCGTTCCTCGGCGCGGTGCCCGCCATCGTCGCGGGCTGGTCGCTGACCGGCCTGTTCCTCGCCCTCGCCCCGTCGCTGATGGCTGACGTGCTGCACGTGCGGTTCGCCGCCGCGGGCGGCCTCGGCATCGCGGTGCTGTTCCTCGCCAACAGCGCGGGCGGCCTGTGGGCGGCGCGGCACCCGGCGCGGGTCGCCACCCTGATGGGCGCGGTCCTGCTGGTCGTGGGCGCGGTGGCGCTCGCGGGCGCGCTGGCCGCCGGCTCGGCCGCCGTGTTCCTCCTCGGCTCGATCGTGGCCGGGCTGGGCGTGGGCCTCACGTTCACCGGGACGCTGCGTGGAATCAGCGCCGCGACCACGGCGAAGACGCGGTCGGAGGTGTTCTCCGCCGCCTACGTCGTCAGCTACGCCGCGCTGAGCCTGCCCTCCCTCGCCGCCGGTCTCGTCGCTCCTTCGTGGGGACTCCAGGCAACCGGGTACGCCTACCTCGCGTTCGTCGGGGTGCTGTCCCTCGGCGCCGCGCTCCAGACCCGCCGCTCCACCCCACCGGCGAAACCCGCCGGGCAACTGTCCTGAAAGGACTCGCCATGCAAGCCGTCACCGTATCGGATCAGGAAGCCGGCGTCGCCGGGCTCACCCTCACCGACGTGCCCCACCCGCACGCCGCGGAGAACGACGTGATCGTGCAGGTCCACGCCGCCGGCTTCACCCCCGGTGAGCTCGAGTGGCCCACCACCTGGACCGACCGCGCCGGGCGCGACCGCACGCCCAGCGTGCCCGGGCACGAGCTGTCCGGTGTCGTCGTCGAGCTGGGCTACGGCACCACCGGCCTGAGCGTGGGCCAGCGCGTGTTCGGCCTCACCGACTGGGCCCGCGACGGCTCGCTGGCCGAGTACACCGCCGTCGAGGCGCGCAACCTCGCACCGCTGCCGGCCGACATCGACCACACCGTGGCCGCGACCCTGCCGATCTCCGGGCTCACGGCGTGGCAGGGGCTCTTCGACCACGCCTCGCTCGCGGCCGGCCAGACCGTGCTCGTGCACGGCGCCGCGGGCGGTGTCGGGTCGCTCGCCGTGCAGCTCGCGCGGGAGGTGGGTGCGCGTGTGATCGGCACCGGCCGGCCCGCCGACCGCGACGTCGTGCTCGGCCTCGGCGCCCACGCCTTCGTCGACACCGGTTCACTCGAGGCCGCCGGCCTGGTGGACGTCGTGTTCGACGTGATCGGCGGAGAGGTGTTCGAGCGGTCGATCCCGCTCGTGCGCCCCGGCGGCAGCCTGGTGACCATCGCCGCACCGCCCTCGACGCAGCCGGCCGACGGGCGCGCCGTGTTCTTCGTGGTCGAGCCGAACCGTGCGCATCTGACGGAGGTGGCGCGGCGCGTGGTCGACGGGCGCCTCAAGCCGATCGTCGGCGCGGTGCGGCCGCTGGCCGAGGCGCCGGAGGCGTTCGCCCGCCGGCAGCGGGTGGCGGGGAAGACGATCATCCGGGTCGCGGAGGACGCGTGAACTGGCTGCGCATGACCTCGCTGCGTGTGGCCGGCGCCGTGCTGGTGCCGGCACTCGCGGCCGTCGCGTGTTCGTCGGCCGCACCCGCGGCCGCTCCTGCGGCCGCTCCTGCGGTTTCCGTGTCGGCGGCCGCGAACCCGGCCGAAACACTGACGCCGTTGCTCGCCCAGGCGCTGCCGAACGTGGCGGGCAAGACCTTCACCTCGGCGATCGTCACCTTCCCGCCCTCGGCGAGCGCGGCTCCCCACCGCCACGGCGACGCGTTCGTCTACGCCTACGTGCTGGAAGGCACCGTCCGCAGCCGGCTCGAAGGCGAGCCCCCGCACACGTACCACCAGGGCGAGAACTGGACCGAGGCGCCGGGCGCCCACCACGTCGCCACCGACAACGTCAGCGCGACCGCGCCGGCGAAGCTGCTGGTGGTGTTCGTCGCGACGACCGGGGAGCAGCTGAAAGTGGACGATCCGCACGGCTGAGATCGCGGTCTGGAACGAGCGGCACGCGGCCGAGCGAGCGGTCCACGTCTGCGAGCCTGATCAGGACTTCGTGAGGTTGTCCAGCATCAGCGACAGGTGAAGTCGAACCGCTGGCGGCCAGTGCCCGACGTCAGTTCCGCAGCGTGGCGACGGGTGTGGGGGAACCGGTCGGCCGGGAGGGCGTCGAAGCGGGCGACGAGGTCCTCCCGGCTGAGCACCCAGGAGTCGTCCTGGTTGGCCTGCCGTTGGCGGGCGCTGCTGGTGACCGGCTTCGGCTCGGACTGCTGTTCGTGCCGCTGTTCGACTTCGTGCTCGGCGACGCCACCACCGAAGAGGTCGGCCCCGGCGCCGGTGTGCTGAACGCGGCCCAGCAGTTCGCGAACGCCCTCGGGGTCGCGGCGCTGGGCACGGTGTTCTCCGCCCGGGTCGGGCCGCCTACTTGGCCGGTGCCGAGCTGGTGTTCGGCATCTGTGCCGGCGTCTACGTGGTGATGCTGCTGCTCGTCGGCCTGCTGCCGAAGCACTCGCAGCAGGCGTGACCTCAGCCTTCGGCCAGGCCGTGGCGTCGGATGCGCTTATACAGCGTGCCGCGGGCCATGCCGAGCCGCCGAGCCGCCGCGGTCTTGTTGCCGCGGCAGGCGATCAGCACCTCGCGGATGATCTCGGCTTCCGCGGTCTGGAGCGGGTTTTCCGGCGCGGCCGGAGTGGGCACGGTGAAGATCAGCACACAGCCATCCTCGAACCGGCCCGGCGTGACCGGGCGGACGGTGGCGACGCGGCCGTCCGCCAGCGCCAGCTGGGTGGCCGAAGGACCGGCTTCGCGCAGCGCCGACCACAGCATGGCGCGGTCGGGCAGGCCGGTGGCGGGGCCGCCGTCGCTGATCAGGATCTCGTTGTCGAGCGTGATCACCGTCGTGCCGGGCTGGGACCGGAACGTCATGTGGGCGTCGACGAGCCGGCGCTGGCGGGGCGTGGCCGCGTCGCGCAACGCGGACCGCAGGCGCTCGGCGAAGGCGACCACCGCGGCCATCACGAAGCGGTTGGTGTGTTCGGCGCGGCAGCACACGTTGACCGAGCCGAGCAGCAGCCGGGTGGTCGGGTCGACGATCGGCGCGGTCGCGCAGGTGTAGGGGTGCCAGGCCTGCTTGTAGTGCTCGGCGCCGACCACCATCGACGCGGAGCGCACCGCCATCGAGAGCCCGACGCCGCAGGTGCCCACGCCGTCCTCGACGTAGCGGTGCCCCGGCTCGACCTCCACCTGCTGCAGGTCACGCCGCAGAGCCGGATCGGATTCCCACCGCCAGGTCAGCGTTCCGCGCGGGTCGACGAGCGCGACCGACGCCGAGTCGCCGACGAGCAGGTCGGCCGTGCCGGGGATGACCCGGCTGCCGACGACGACGAGGAGGGCTTCGGGGTCGTAGTCGGCGTCGGCGAGGTCGAGCCGCTCGGGGTCGACGCCCCACTGGCGCGAGCGCACCCACGATTCCTCGATCTCCGGGCGGGCCGCGCCCCGGCGGTCGGCCTCGAGGAACTGCCGCCAGACGTCGGAAGACGGCCCAGTGGACACAGTCGGCTCCCCTCCGGCGTCGGAAACCCGAGTGTGCAGGATCGGCGAAGCATGCGGCCAGCCCCCGAACGGGCGGGGTGTTCATCTTTTGAACGGTTCCGCCGCGATCCCGTGGTGGCGCGCCGCACCGGCGCTACCGTCGCGGAAGCGATCACCTTGCCGGCGTTGTCAAGGAGGACTCATGCGCTTCGGCGTCTTCATGGCCCCGTTCCACGCCTCACCGGTCAAGAGCCCGGTGGCGGCCCTCGCCCGTGACATCGAGACGATCAAGCTCCTCGACCGGCTCGGCTACGACGAGGCCTGGATCGGCGAGCACCACTCGTGCGGTGTCGAGCTGATCGCCAGCCCGGAGATCTTCATCGCCCACGTCGCGGCGCAGACGCGGACGATCAAGCTCGGCACCGGCGTGCTGTCCCTGCCGTACCACAACCCGCTGTGGGTGGCCGACCGCGCGATCCTGCTCGACCACCTCACGCGCGGCCGGTTCATGCTCGGCCTCGGCCCGGGTTCGCTGCCCACCGACGCGTCGATGATCGGTCTCGACCCGCTCGCCCAGCGTGGCGCGCTCGAAGAGGACACCGACGTGCTGATGCAGCTGCTCAACACCGCCGAACCCGTGACGGTGAAAACCGCGCGCTACGAACTGCGCGAAGCACTGTGCCAGCTGCGGCCCTTCACCCAGGGCGGGCTGGAGGTCGGGGTCGCCGCGATCGCATCGCCTTCGGGGCCGCGCATCGCGGGCAAACACGGCCTGAGCCTGCTCTCGATCGGCGCGACGCTGACCGGCGATCTCGACCTGCTGGCCCAGCACTGGGACGTCGCCACCGAGCGGGCGGAGCAGTTCGGCACCTCGATGAACCGCGACGGCTGGCGTCTCGTCGGCCCGATGCACCTGGCCGAGACGAAGGAGCAAGCCTACGCCGAGGTCGAGCACGGCCTCGACGACTGGTGCGACTACCTGCAGCACGTCGCCGCCGTCCCCCACTTCGAGCCGGGTGGCGCGACCTTCACCGAGCGCGTCGACTGGATCAACGCCAGCGGCATCGGCGTGATCGGCACGCCGGAGGACGCGATCCGCCAGATCGGCACGCTGGAGGCGCAGTCGAAGGGCGGGTTCGGCTCGTACCTGATGATGGCGCACGAATGGGCGAACCCGGCCGCCACGGCGCGGCACTACGAGCTGTTCGCCGAGGCCGTCGCCCCGCACTTCCAGCAGCGGCTCGACCGCCTCGCCGCCACGGAGGCACAGGCGAAGAAGCTGCGTGCCGAGCTGCACAGCCGGCAGGGCCAGGCGCTGGAGGAGGCGAAAGCACGCCACGACGCGGAGAAATCCGCGCAGCCGGCCTGAGAAACCGCGCGACAGCGCCCTCGCGGGTGAATTACTTTCCGGCGCATGTCCCACGTTTCCCTCACCTGGCGCCCGCGCACCCGCGAGGACGCGCAGGCGTCGGCTGACCTGCTCAACGCCATGGACACCGTCGACGGCATCGGCGAGCTCTACACCGCCGAGGACACCCTGCAGGAGCTGATGGACCCCGGCGCGGACCTCGAGCGCGCGAGCCTCGCGGCCTTCGCCGGGGACCAGCTGGTGGGGTTCGTGAAGATCCGCTACAAGCGGTTCGCCGAGGAAACGCACCGCGTGCTCCTCGACGGCGGCGTCCACCCGGACCACCGGCGCCGCGGTCTGGGCACCACGCTGGTGGAGGTCGGTGTGGCGGCGGCGAAAACGCTGCACACGCTGCACCACCCGACGTTGAAGCTCGCAGTCGACGTGTACAAGGCCGAAGGCCTCGCCGGGCTGGCCGAACTCCTTGGTGCTCAAGGCTTCACGCCCGCCCGCTACCTCCAGCGGCTCGAACGCCCGCTCGCCGACGTGCCGGCCGAACCCGTGATGCCCGCGGGGCTGAGGCTCGAGCCGTGGGCGGCGGACCTCGACGAGGATTTCCTGGCGGCCCGCAACGAGGCGTACCGCGACACCTGGGCCGCGCCGGCGTTGCCGCTGGACTTCTGGCGCAACAAGTTCACCAACCACACGTTGCGGCCCGATGCCAGTTTCCTCCTGCGGGACACCACGACCGGAACCCCGGTGGGAATGCTGATCACCAACCACTGGGAGGCCGACGTCGCGGCCACTGGAGTGCGCGACGCGCACGTGACGGCTCTCGGGACCGTTCCCGCGCATCGCAACCGCGGTGTCGCCGGCGCGCTGCTCGGGCACGCGCTGCGGGCCGCCGCCGCGCACGGGTTCGAGCGCGCCAGCCTGAACGTGGATCCGGCGAGCCCCGCCGGGGCGTCGGGGATCTTCACGCGGGCCGGGTTCGCGCCGAAGACGCGCTACGTGCGGTGGGCGCTCGAGGTCTGAGGTCACCTCTCGCAGATGAAGCCGTTCACGACGTCCGCGGCGAATGCTCGACAGGTCGGACGCCACCCAGAACGGAGGCAGACCCATGACGATCGGACCCATCCAGCTCGTCGTGCTGGGATTCCCTGACCCGGACTTCCACGGCGCGATCATCAACGAGCTCGAACGCCTGCGCGAGACCGACACTGTCCGCGTGGTCGACGCGCTGGCCGTGCACAAGGACTCCGACGGCGAGATCGAAGTCGCGCACCTGAGCAACATCAGCGACGAGGAAGCGATCGAGCTCGGCAGCAAGGTCGGTGCGCTGATCGGGCTCGGGATCGACGGCGAAGAAGGCATGGAGGCCGGCGCGGTCGCCGGCGCCGACGCCGCCGCGGACGGCGTCGAGGTGTTCTCCGACGAGGACGCCTGGGACGTGCTGGAGGAAATCCCGGACGGTTCGGCCGCCGCGCTCGTGCTGCTCGAACACCGGTGGGCCATCCCCCTGCGCGACGCCATCGCGTCGGCCGGTGGCTTCCGCATCTCCGACGGCTTCATCAGCCCGCTCGACCTCGTCGCCATCGGACTGGTCACGGCGGAGGAAGCGCAGCAGCTGCACGCGCTCGAGACCGCCACCCCCAGCCGCACCTGAGTCAGGAGGCCCCACCATGTTCGGATCGCGCAGGGTCGCCCGCCGCACCGCACGCCGGACCGCACGGCGCGTGAGCCGTCGGCGGCGCTGAACCACCACCTGAACCACCACCGGTGCCGTGCGGGCTCCGCGCGGCACCGGTTTGCGGGTCCGATGTGGACTCCCGGCGATCAACGGCGCCGGCTTCTACACTGACCCCCATGCCGGACGACAGCCGCCCCGCGTGTGTCGAGGACGTGCACGAGCTCGCCCTCGGGATGCCGCACGTCAAGATCTGGCCCGGAACCGAGCACAAGCCGGTGTACCAGGTCGGCGGCAAATCGTTCGTGTTCTTCCGCAACCCCCGCCCGGACGCGTTCGACCCGGAGACGGGTGAACGCTACCCGGACGTGATCGTGTTCTGGGTGCCGTCCGAGGGTGACAAGGAAGCACTCGTCCAGGACGAGAAGTCCCCGTTTTTCACCACGCCGCACTTCAACGGCCACCTCTCGGTGCTCGTGCGCGCGAGCCGGCTCGGCGAGATCAGCCGCGCCGAGCTGGCGGAGGTCGTGCACGAGGCGTGGCTTTCGCGCGCCTCGGCCCGCCGGGGTGCGACGTGGCTCGCCGGTCAGAAGACCGGGTCGTAACCGAGCCGAGTCTTGACCGGGCGACTGTTATCGCTAACACTATGCCCTCGAACCCGCCCGAAAGAGTGACGCGGGGCACCCGGACGAACAGGCGGTGACAGCGTGACGACAGGAGCGGCCGGAGACCGGCAGGCGAGCCTGACCGACGTGGCCGGGCTCGCGGGCGTCTCGCACATGACCGTCTCGCGGGTCATCAACGGCACCGGCCCGGTCCGCCCGGAGACCCGGGCCCGCGTGCTGGCCGCGGTCGAGGAACTGCGTTATCGCCCCAATTCCGCGGCCCGCGCGCTCGTGACGGGCCGCTCCGGAACGCTGGGCGTCGTCGCGCTCGAGTCCAATTTGTACGGACCTGCCAGCACCCTGCACGGCATCGAGAACGCCGCGCGGGAAGCCGGGTACGCCGTGACGATCACGAGCGTGAGCCGGCCCGGCCGATCCTCCATCGCCGACGCCGTGGAGAGCCTGCGGCGACAGGCCGCGGAGGGGATCGTCGTGATCGCACCGCACGTCACGGCCGGAAAAGCGCTGGCCGGTGTGCCCGCTGCGGTGCCGGTGGTGGCCGTCGGGGGCGGCGGTGCCGGGGGCGAGGCGCCGCCGGTCCCGGTGATCTCCGTGGACCAGTACGACGGCGCCCGTCGCGCGACCGAGCACCTGCTCGCACTCGGGCACCGCACGGTGTGGCACGTGGCCGGGCCGGAGGACTGGTTGGAGGCACTCGACCGCGAACGCGGCTGGCGCGAGACGCTGGAGCGCCACGGCGCCGAGGTGCCGCCGGTGATCCGCGGCGACTGGAGCCCCGCTTCGGGTTACGCCGCCGGCCGCGAACTGGCCCGGAAACCCGGGCTGGACGCGGTGTTCGCGGCCAACGACCAGATGGCGCTCGGCCTGCTGCGCGCGTTCACCGAGGCCGGCATCGGAGTACCGGCGGACGTGCACGTCGCGGGCTTCGACGACGTGCCGGAGGCCGCGTACTTCACCCCACCGCTGACCACCGTGCGCCAGGACTTCATCGAGGTCGGCCGGCGCACGTTCGGTCTGCTGACCGAACGCATGGCCGGCGGCGACCGGCACGTGCGCCACCTCGTCCAACCTGAGCTGATCGTCCGGGAGAGCACCGGACCACGCTGAGCGCGGTCCCCACCGAAGGAGAACCCCGTGTCCCCGCACCCTCCGAATGTTAACGCTAACATTCAGGAGCCGCTCGTGATCGGCGTCGACTTCGGCACGCTCTCGGGCCGCGCCGTCGTGGTGCGGGTCTCCGACGGCGCCGAACTCGGCACCGCCGTGTACGAGTACCCGCACGGCGTCCTCGACCGGACGCTGCCGGTGACCGGCGCGCCCCTGCCGCCCGACTGGGCGTTGCAGGTCCCCGCGGACTACGTCGGCGTGCTGCGCAACGCCGTGCCCGCCGCCCTGCGCGCCGCCGGCGCCGACCCCGCTGATGTGGTGGGCCTCGGCACCGACTTCACCGCGTGCACGGTGGTTCCGACCACTGTGGACGGTACGCCCCTGTGCGAGCTGCCGGAGTTCGAGCGCGAGCCGCACGCGTACGTGAAGCTGTGGCGCCACCACGCGGCGCAGCCGCAGGCCGACCGGATCAATGAGCTGGCGCGGGCCCGCGACGAGAAGTGGCTGCCACGCTACGGCGGCCTGATCTCCTCGGAGTGGGAGTTCGCGAAGGCGCTGCAAGTGCTGGAGGAAGCGCCGGCCGTGTACGCGGCGATGGCGCACTGGGTCGAGCTGGCCGACTGGATCGTCTGGCAGCTCACCGGAACCTACGTCCGCAACGCCTGCACGGCCGGCTACAAGGGCATCCTGCAGGACGGCGAGTACCCGAGCGCCGATTTCCTCGCCGAGCTCAACCCCGGGTTCGCGGATTTCGTGACCGGCAAGCTCGACCGGCCGCTCGGCCGGCTCGGTGACCGCGCCGGCTCGCTCACGGCCGAAGCGGCCGCGTGGACGGGCCTGCCGGAAGGCATCGCCGTCGCGGTCGGCAACGTCGACGCGCACGTGACCGCGCCCGCCGCGGGAGCCGTCGAGCCCGGGCGAATGGTGGCGATCATGGGCACCTCGACGTGCCACGTGCTCAACGCCGAGGAGCTGCGTGAGGTCCCGGGCATGTGCGGGGTCGTCGACGGCGGGATCGTGGCCGGGCTGTGGGGGTACGAGGCCGGGCAGAGCGGCGTCGGTGACATCTTCGGCTGGTTCGTCGACCACGGGGTGCCGCCGAGCTACCACGAGGCGGCGCGCCGTTCGGGTGTCACGCTGCACGAACACCTCACCGAGCTCGCCGCCTACCAGGAAATCGGGGCCCACGGCCTGCTCGCGCTCGACTGGCACAGCGGCAACCGCTCGGTGCTGGTGGACCACGAGCTGTCCGGCGTGGTCGTCGGGCAGACGCTGACCACGCGCGCCGAGGACACCTACCGCGCGCTGCTGGAGGCCACGGCGTTCGGCACCCGCACGATCATCGAGGCCTTCCGGCGCTCCGGAGTGCCGGTCACGGAGCTGATCGTGGCGGGCGGGCTGATCCGCAACGCCTTCCTCATGCAGCTCTACGCCGACGTGGTGAACCTGCCGCTTTCGGTGATCGGCTCCGCGCAGGGCCCGGCGCTCGGCTCCGCCATCCACGCCGCCGTGGCCGCGGGCGCGCATCCCGACATCACCGCCGCGGCGCGCGCCATGGGGTCGGTGCGGCGCGGGGTGTACCAGCCGGTGCCCGAGAACGTCGCCGCCTACGACCGCCTCTACGCCGACTACCGCGAGCTGCACGACCACTTCGGCCGCGGCGGTAGCGACGTGCTGCACCGCCTCGCGGCCCGGCGCCGCGAAGCCGTCACCCGCACCACTGGAGACAAAGGACATCGCAATCGTGATGTCAAGCGGTTGCGGTGACGGGAGGTGAAGCGTGGTAGCACTTCCCGTCGCGGATCATCGCCCACAACACGTTGAGCCGTCGGCG
>NZ_JBSGDT010000051.1:0-50843 GCF_053602515.1 Amycolatopsis sp. NPDC004368
AACGTGTTGTGGGCGATGATCCGCGACGGGAAGTGCTACCACGCTTCACCTCCCGTCACCGCAACCGCTTGACATCACGATTGGGAAGTCCTTTCGATCGTGTTCCGTTGCCCCTCCACGGTGACCCCGGCGCCCCGGGCGCGTCCAAGACCCGTTCCGCGCGCTGTGATGCCGCGGCGGCATCACAGGCCTGCGATGATGGCGGTGACGAGAGCGGGAGGTGCGCCACGTGGACTTCGACCTGCGGAAGCTGCGGTACTTCGTCGCGGTCGCCGAAGAGCTGCACTTCGGCCGGGCCGCGGCGCGCCTGCACATCGCCCAGCCGGCGTTGTCGCGCCAGATCCGCGCCCTCGAAGACGAGCTGAAGACGGCGCTGTTCGTCCGCGACCGCCGGAGTACGGTCCTCACCGCGGCGGGCGAACAGCTCCTCGCCGACGCCCGCGACCTGCTGGCCGCGGCCGAAGCCGTGCACCGCCGGGTCACGGCTGCGGCCGAAGCGCAGCCGGTCCTCACGGTCGGGTTCATGCCGGGCATCGTCGTGACCCCGGCGATCCGGGTGCTCGCCGAGCGGCGCCCGGACCTGACCGTCCGCCTGCTGCGCACCAGCTGGCACGACCAGGTCGAAGTCCTGCACGACGGCCGAGCGGACGTCAGCATCGTGCGCCTGCCGGTCGACCAGCGCGGCCTGGAGGTGCGGTCGCTGTTCACCGAACCCCGTGTCGTCATGGTTCCCGCCGGGCACCGCCTGGCCGGGAAGGAGTCCGTGCCGGTCGCCGAGCTCGCCGGCGAGCACCTGTTGCAGGACCCCGACGCCGTCCCGGAATGGCGGGACATCGCCCTCGAGCTCCGCCGGCACGACCGGCCGGAAGTCCGGCGGATCGAGAGCGTCGAGGAGAAGCTTGAACTGGTCGCGGCAGGGGCCGGGATCAGCGTGATCCCGTTGTCGACGGCGACGTTCTACACCCGCCCGGACGTCATCGGCGTCCCGGTCGAGGACATCGGGCCGAACCACGTTTGCCTGGCCTGGCTCGCCTCGCGCCGATCCCCGCCGATCGACGCGTTCGCCGACGCGGCGGTCTGTCTGGTGCCCTAGACTCGACAAGTACGCCCGTTGGCTCCCGCGAACCCACCGCCTTCCCGCGATGATGTCTGGCACCACACCACGCTGTCGAATTCGCGTCCCACGGGGCCAGCGCATTGGCCGGCTCAGCGGTAATCGCTCCGGCCGAACGCCGCAGCCAGGTCAGCTGACGAGTTCGCCGCACTCGCACCTGCCTGAGTGGCGTCTTCGGTCGCGATGTAGGGCGCCCAGTCGTAGCCGACTCGCTTGTTCCAGGCGTCCGCAGTGGTGACCTCGATCCCGGCCGAGCTGGCAAGCACGGCCGCCGGCAGCTCCGCGGCGAGCGCGAGCCGTGCAGTGTTACACGCGGACAGGACAGCGACACCGTGCTCGCGAAGCTGGCAGTAGAGCGTGCCGGGCAGGACAGGACGGTGAGCGGCTTTGCCGGGATAGAGCAGAGGCGATTCGCCAGGCAACCGGCTCAACGCCCGCGTTCCGCTTCTGGGCTTCGCGGCCAGCTGCGCCAGGAGCCTTCCCAGTTTCGGTGGAATCGCCAGGAGATGTCTGTCGACATGCAGCGATACCGCGCCGTTCTCGATGCGGACATGCTCTCGGCGAATCTGCACGACCTTAGAGCGTGTCTTACGTGGTGATCAACGACTGATGCGTCAGGATCGTTTGTCGTTGCGGCTGGTGGCGGACGAGCTGTGGGATCTGGTGGAGCCGTTGATCCCGGTGTTCGTGGCGCGTCCCCAGGGCGATCGAACGGACGATCGCCTGGCTGACCGGATGCCGGCGCCTGACCCTGCGCTACGAACGCAAAGCCCCACACATCCTCGCCTTCCTTCAACACGCAGCCGCCGTGACCTGCTGGAAGAAACTCCGAAAACTGACCACATGAGACAAGCTCTTAGTGCCGCCGATTGTCCCGGCCGGCGATGGTGGGAGTCGTCCTTCAGCCTGATCCCCCTGAGAAGGAGTGATCGCTTCCCGATCGGACTCTTCCTCCTCCTGCCGGTGGGAGACCACGTCGGTAGCGAGTCACAACCTTACCCACGCCAAATACTGTCCTGGTCCTTCGATCTGGCTGTTTGTGTGAAGCGTTTGCTCTCGCAGGCGGTCGGCCAGCGTGTCGACGTCGATGGTGGAAGTGTCGATCCCCGCGGCAGTCAGGATCGGCAGAACAGTTCGGACTACGTCGGCCATCCACTGGTACAGCGGACTGTCGGGGCCACCACCGACGAAGTTGGCACAGGACACTTGTGGCGGCGGCAGGCCGGCGTCGGCGAAGAGCGGGAAGAGCCGCGATGCGGCGTGGTGGGGCAAGCCGTTCTTCCTCATCGTCGATCTAACCCATTCGTGGAGCATGTCCCACAGTGGCACCGGCGGGTACGACCAAATTCCGCGTTCAGGGTCGATCTCGTGGAGGGCGAGAACGCCACCGCCAGGACGAACGTGGCTCGCCGCCGCGCGGAGAAAGCCGACCGGGTCGGTTTGGTGATTCAGGACATATCGACCGACGACCGCATCGAAGGGTTCACGATCGGAGAAGGTCTCGACGTCGCTGGTTTCGAAACGGATTTCAGCTCCGGTCGCGGTCGGTGTCCGCGCTCGTGCGAAGGCGATCGCTTCGGGACTCTGATCGACGCCCACGACAAATCCATCGGGGCCGATCAGTCGCGCTACCAACCTGGTCACGTCGCCCGTACCGCAACCGATGTCGAGTACGCGCATCCCCTGCCGGATCCCTGCCTCGTCCAGCAGCCGCACAGTGTGGGGTCGGAGGAACGCCGCTTGGCGTTCAAGTCGTTCCAGCTCGGGCGCGGAGCTCCCCAACGTGTAGCGTGCTTCGTTCAACTCGATCTCCTCTCGTTCGCTCGACCCGGAGTCTGCTGACGAAGGCGACCCGAGTGGAGGCAAACACCCCACACCGGCGCCGTGCGACAACGAGGTGCACTTCGACCATTGCTACCTGATCGCGTTGGTCCGTGCATGGCCAGCTTTTGCATTTCGCCAAGATTCTCTCAGCTGCCGGGTGCTGCACGGTATGGCCTTCCGGCCCGACTATTCCGCCCCGACGATCACGGCCGGTCGGGCAGCGATTCGGATGCCCGGTGATCATTCGCCGCGTCAACCGCCGTCCACAGACGGCCATCGTCAACGGCGAGGACTGGTGTCTCGTTCGGTTCCGGCGGGCGCTCAGCGTTCGGTCTCGGGGACGCTCAGCACCCGTCGCTCGCAAATGGCAGGCCAATTGTGATCGTGCGCGCACGATGCTACGACGTGTGCGCACGGCCTTCAGTGCCTTCGTCAGGAGGACTGCCACTTCGCCGGCTTCGTCATCTGTGACCCGAATACGCGGCGGGTGACCGCCTGGAACGATGGCGCGATGCGTGATCGACACATGTGCGTGCCAATGGCTCCGCTGGGGTGGTTGTCCGCTCAGCGGGGAGGTAGACGACCGGGCTCTGGTTGTGGCGTTCGATTTGTGCGGCGAGCCGCGCGAACGTGGGCCAGCAGCTGAGGTTGCCGCTCGTCAAACCACAGCCGGGCGACGGCGCCGGCTGTGGTGGGCGATCGCTGGTAGGGCGAGAAGATTAATCCATCGGTCAAAAAAATTGGACGATAATTCGCTTGACAAAACGAGTTGAAGCTCCCCATTCGGTGCTGAAGAAGCCGGGGGCCTCCGGACGGGATGAGCGTTCATCGGGCGTCGGGAGCTTCGCCGAACGTGGCGCGCTCTCGACGCCCGGCACGTGCTGGCGCTGACCGACGACGACTTCGTCGGCCTCGAGCGGAAGTTCTCAACGCCGCGGCTGAGGTCTCCACCGGTCACGGCGACGGGTGGGCCTTGCTGCCTACGGGGGCTGGCGCGAGCGGCCTCGTGTCGCCTCTCGCTGTCCGGGTCGTTGCCCACCCGTCGGGACAGCAGTGTCGTGCCGTAGTCGGCGAGTACCCCGCGGCCCAGTGGAACTCCTTCGCGATGTCGATCCCGACCGCCACACTCATCGATCCCTCGCAATATGGTCGCCGTTGATCGGGATTCATTTCGGACCCCGGGTCGCTGGATCCTGCAAACATCCAGGTCGGGCGGTATTGACCCGAGCTAGCGCTGAGCATATAGTCCCGTATCCAGATACGAGATACGGATATGAGATACGGAGCTGGTGATGCTCGATCCACTCGACGTTCAGCGGGACAACATCACCGACCGTGTCTTCGACGAGATACGGCAGGCAATCGTCGATCGTCGGCTGCAGCCGGGGCAGCGGCTGTCGGAGGCCAAGCTCGCTTCGATGCTCGGGGTCTCCAAGACTCCGGTGCGTGAGACGCTGATCCGTCTCGAGCACGTGGGGCTCGTCGAGCCTGGGCCCGGCAGTGGACTTCGGGTTGTCCAGCCTTCGGTCAAGGTCGTTCAAGACGCCTACGAGGTGCGCCGCGGTCTCGAGTCGCTTGCCGCGGGGCTTGCGGCCGAGCGGGCGAGCGACGAGGTCTGCGGCAAGATCAGAAAGGCGGCGGACGAGGGACTCGCTTGCACCATCGCCAGCGACGAATGCGGTCGCCGTGGAGCGGACCGGATCTTGCACACCTTGGTCGCGACCGGCTCGGGCAACACCAAGCTCGCAGCCGACATCGAGAACTACTACGTGCTGACATGGGCCCTGCGTCAGCGTGATGTACCGGAAATGTCCGAGAGCGCTCGGTGCGGCGAACAGCACCAGCGTGTCGCAGCCGCCATCTCCGACCGCGACGCACCGGCCGCCCAAGAAGCCATGGCCGAGCACTTGGACACCTTGCGGGAACGCGTTCTCGCCATGCTGGAGACCGCGCAACCGGCGGAGATCTTCAGCTGAACCGGCGGGAAGGACCAGGCGCCCGCCGCCGAACGGCACAGTGACAGTCAGTGTCGTGCAGTACGAACCGCGGTTCCTGCGCGTCGGTCAATGTCGTCCCCCGAGGCGCATGAGGGCTCTCTCGCACATCTTCCCCGCCCGGCTTTCCCCGTCCCACTGATCCTCACCGTCGAGGAGAACATCATGAATCCACGCCACACCCTGCGTCTGTGCCTCTCGGCCCTCGCCGCGGGGTTGACGCTCACTTCGGTCTCCGCCTGTTCGTCGGGTGGGTCGAACCTGGACGACATCAAGTCCCACGGAGCCATCACGATCGGCACGTCCGGCAACAACGCGCCGACGATCTTCCGCGATCCCTCCGGAGGTTTCGTCGGCATCGACGCCGACTGGGCCAATCTGATCGCGAAAAGCCTCGGAACGAAGGTCGAGTGGAAGACCCTCGACTTCTCCGGCATCGTGCCCGGCCTCCAGGCGAAGAAGTTCGACATCGCGATGTCGGGTTTGCGCGTGACGCCCGACCGGCAAAAGGTCGTCGACTTCTCCGAGCCGATCGGGTACGACGACGCCGTGGCGGTCTACCCGCAGAAGGAAACCGGGATCACCGGTCCGGAGAGCATCAAAGGCAAGAGCGTGTGCGTCGTCGCGGGTTCGTCCAATGGTGAGGCTCCCGTCCAGCGCATCGGGGGAGCGGCGAAGGTGACTCGCTATCCCGGCCAGGCGGAAGCGTTCTCCGATTTGAAGAACGGCCGATGCGACCTCATGGTCACCGGACGGATCCTGGCGCTGTACTGGATCAAGTCGGGTGACGGTGCCGGATACGAGGTGTCGCGGAACGGCACGGACGGGACCGCGCTGGCCGTTGGTGTCCCGAAGGGTTCGGACGCCCTGCTGCAAGCCGTCAACAAGGGGATCGAAGACGCCAAGAAGGCCGGCGCGTACCAGAGCATCGCTCAGAAGTGGCTCGGCCAACCGTTCAAGCAGTGAGCGCGACGAAGAGGAATCAGCCATGAATCTCGACTTCTCTGTCGTGGCGCAGTACTTCCCGTTGCTCCTCGACGGATTGCTCGTCACCGTTGAGGTCTCGGCCATCACCCTGGTGCTGGCGACCGTGCTCGGCACGTTCATCGCCATGGCCCGGATCTCGCACCGCCAGTGGCTGCGGGTCCTCGCGGGAATCTACGTGTGGATCATGCGCGGTACCCCGGTGCTGCTGGTGCTGTTCTTCATCTACTATGCGGCACCGAGCTTCGGGTTGCAGCTCCCGGCGTTCGCGGCGGCGGTGATCGGCATGACACTGAACTCCGCGGCGTACAAGGCGGAAATCATCCGCTCCGGAATCGAAGCGATCCCGCGAACGCAGACGGAGGCAGCACTGGCGGTCAACATGACCTACGTGCAGACGATGCACCGGATCGTGCTCCCTCAGGCTGTGCGGATCGTCATCCCGCCGTACATCAACAACGCGATTCTACTGGTGAAGAACAGTGCGCTGGTCTCCGTGATCACGGTCCCGGACCTGATGCTCAACGCGCAGCAGATCGTGTCGAGTACCTACCGGGCGGTCGAGATCCTCGGCACCGCCGGGTTGCTGTACTTGGTCGTGACCAGTCTGCTGATGCTGGCGCAGCGCTACAGCGAACGCCGCTTCGCCCTTCCTGATCGATGAGCCGACCGGAGCAAGCCATGACACAGCAGCCGGCCACCGAAGCCGCGCTCCCGCTGTTGCACCTCAGCGGATTGCACAAGTCCTTCGGTACCAACGAAATCCTCCGGGGGATCGACCTCGAGGTCCACGCAGGCGAGACCGTGGCGATCATCGGGCCCTCCGGCACCGGCAAGTCGACACTGCTGCGATGCGTCAACTGGCTCGAGAAGCCCACCGCAGGCGAAGTCACGCTCGACGGCGTGCGCCTGCACGCCGAGATGACGGGGAAGGAAGAACAGCAGGCGATGCGCGCTCTGCGCAGCCGCGTCGGAATGGTCTTCCAGCAGTACAACCTGTGGCCCCACTTCACCGTGCTCCGCAACGTGACCGAAGGTCAGGTGCGCGTGCTCGGCACCGATCCCGGCGAGGCGAGGACAAAGGCACGGGAGCTCCTCGCCCGAGTTCGGATGGAGGACTTCGAGGACAGGTATCCCAGCCAGCTCTCCGGTGGCCAGCAGCAGCGGGTCGCGATCGCCCGGACGCTGGCCATGGAGCCGCGCCTGGTCCTGTTCGACGAGGTGACGTCGGCACTCGACCCCGAGCTCGTCGGTGAAGTGCTCGAAACGATGAAGCAGCTCGCCGACGACGGACTGACCATGCTCGTGGTGACACACGAGATGGGCTTCGCGCGACGCGTCGCCGATCGTGTCGTGTTCATGGACGGCGGTCACATCGCCGAACAGGGTCCCGCGGAGGTGGTGTTCGAGAACCCCGCGCACGAGCGCACGAGAGCGTTCTTCGACCATGTACGCCGATCGTCCTGGACCGTGTGAACGTGGCCGGGACGATCGTGACGGGCAGCACCGGATTCCTCGGGGCTCACCTCGTCCGTGCTCTGGCCGCGCGGGGCGGCCGCGTCGTCGCGGCGGATCTGGTGGAACCGTCTCCGGACGTCCGGGCGCTGTGGGGCGATCACACCGTTCAATTCCGCGAGCTCGACGTGCGGACGCCGGCAGCGGTGTTCGCCGACGTCCGGCCGGACGTGGTGGTCCACGCCGCTGCCGTGACCAACGGCGATCGCCGGACCCTCGATGACGTCAACGTCGGCGGCACAGCAGCGGTGCTGGCCGCCGCGGCGACGGCACGAGTCGTCTACGTTTCGTCGGCGTCGGTCTACGCGGACACCGCAGTAATCGACGAGGACAGTCCGGTTCGGACCGATCCTGGCGACTACCCGGCCTCGAAGCTCGCGGCCGAAAAGCTGGCGGCAGAAGCCGGAGCCGTGATCGCGCGGGTGGCGGCCTGTTACGGTCCCCTCGAACGTGACACCGGGACTCGTCAGGTGATGTCGTTGCCCTGGGAGGCGATCCGCGCTGCGCTGGCGGGACGCGCGGTTCGCGTCGAACCGGAGCAGGCGGGGCGGCGGTTCGACCCGACGTGGGTTGGAGACATCGCCGAAGGCATCGCGGCACTCGCCGCAGTGGATCCGCCACACCGGCTCTACAACGTGGGTTCCGGAACGGGGATCACCCTGGCCGCCTTTGCCGACGCGGTGAACTCCGCCGCCGGGCCGGCCGGAGCGGGACAAGCCCCGTTCTACCTCAGCCTGCCGCCGGGGCACCGCAAGGGCGTTCTCGACGTGACGAGGTTGCGCGAGCTGTCCTTCCGCGCGGCGACTCCGCTTCCCGATGCACTCGCCGTCTACCTCGAATGGCTCCGTGACCATGCTTACTGACGTCCAGATCGCGGCGAGGTTCACAGCTCGCCGTGCCGTGGTGACCGGAGGTGCTGCCGGTATCGGTTTGGCCATCGCCAGGAGACTCGCGCTTGAGGGTGCGACGGTCACCGTCTTCGACCGTGATCCTGACGCTTTGCGGGCTGCGGTCCACACGCTTCCGGGAGAGGGCCACCGCGGCCGGTTGCTCGACCTCGCCGACGGATTCGCGACGCGAGAGGCTGTTGGGGAGACGGCGGCAGACGGTGGGCTGGATGTCCTGGTCCACAGCGCTGCGATGTCTGCCGGCGGCGCCGCACCCGACCTCACAGCCGAGGAGTGGAGCGCTGTGCTGTCGGTCAACCTGACCGCGGCGTTCCACCTCGCTGCCGCCGCGATTCCCCATCTCGCCCGGTCCGGCGCAGGAGCGTTGCTGCTCATCGCCAGCCAGCTGGGTCTCGTCGGTACACGTGGCTCGGTCGCGTACACGGCGAGCAAGGGGGGCGTCGTGAACCTGACCCGGTCGCTGGCGTTGGACCACGCTGGCGAGGGCGTCCGGGTCAACTGCCTCTGCCCGGGGCCGACGGAGACGCCCTTCCTCGAGCGCAGCTTCGCGCGGACCGGTGATGGCCCGGCGGCGAGGGCGGCGGCGCTCGGGCGGGTGCCGCTCGGCCGCTTCGGCCGGCCTGACGAGATCGCCTCCGCGGCGGCGTTCCTGTGTTCGCCGGAGGCGTCCTTCATCACTGGTGCAACCCTCGTGGCAGACGGTGGCTACGTCGCACAGTGACGGCAGAACCGTGTGCTGACAAGAATTTTGGTGGATCGACAAGGAGTACCGTGGAATACGACCTGGTCCTGCACGACGTGCAGCTGGTGAGCGCAGACGGCGTCCGCCGGGCGACGGTGGCCGTCTCCGGCGGGCAGGTCGCCGACGTATTGGACGTCGGTGCCCGGCCCGCGGCGGCTGAACACTTCGACGCCGGCGGGCTGCATCTGCTCCCCGGACTCGTCGATACGCACGTTCACCTGCGAGCACCTGCGCGGCCCGATCGTGAGACGTTCCGCACGGGCACGGCGGCCGCCGCGGCCGGGGGAGTGACGACCATCTGCGAGATGCCGACGTCGGAGCCACCGGTCAACTCCGGTGCCACGCTCGCTCGGCGCGCGGTCGAGCTGCAGCCCGACGCCCTCGTCGACTACGCACTCTACGGCGGTGCGGCGTGGGAGAACCGCGACGAGATCACTGCGATGGCCGAGGCCGGTGCGGTGGCGTTCAAGACGTGGCTGCACGCTCCGGCGCCGGGACGGGAGGCGGAGTTCCGCGGCCTGTCCTGCCCCGACGCCGGGCGGCTGCACGAGGTCATGCGGGAAGTGGCGCGCACCGGGCTGGTGCACGCCTTGCACTGCGAGCACGAGCAGATCCTGACCGTGGCGGGCGAAGCTGCGCGCAGGCAGCAGGGAGTGCCCGGCGCGGTCCACGCGGCGGCTCGGCCGGAGATCGCCGAAGACGCCTCGGTGGCGACGGTGCTGGCGCTCGCGGCCGCCACCGGCGCGCGGGTACAGCCAGTCCACGTGTCCAGTGCCGAGTCGGTTGTCCTTGCCTCGGAGGCACGAGCGCGCGGGGTTCAGGTGACGGTGGAGACGTGCCCCCACTATCTGCAGCTCGACGAGAAGGCCCTGTTCGCATTCGGTCCGTGGGCGAAGTGCAATCCGCCGCTGCGCAGCGCCGCGACGGTCGAGCGGCTGTGGGACGAGCTGCGCGCGGGCCGGATCGACGTGATCGGCACGGATCACTGTCCCTACCGGCCGGAGGAGATCGCCACGGGGGAGGAGGACATCTTCGTTTCACCACCCGGACTTCCGGGTCTGGAGACGATGCTGCCGATCCTGCTCACCGCGGTGCACGAGGGCCGGCTGACGATGCCCGACGTCGCGCGGCTCACGTCGGGCCGGGCCGCGGAGATCTTCGACCTTCCGGCCAAAGGGCGGATCGCGCCGGGTGCGGACGCCGACCTGGTGCTCGTCGACGCCACGAGTCAGTGGACGTTCCGCCCGGAGGGCTTCTCCAAGGCCGCGCCGAACGCCACGTTCCTCGATGGCGCCAGGTTCACGGGGCGAGTTGTGACTACGTTCGTCCGTGGGCACCGTGTTTTCGATCGAGGGCAGATCGTGGCCGAACCCGGCCACGGCCGGTTCGTCAGGCCCGATCGGGCTCGCGTGTCAGCTCGCCGTGCTGCGGCGAGCTGACACCGCGCGTCGTTTCACCCCGGTCGGCATTCCTTCGCCAGACAGCACGAAGCCACCACATCGCCGAGCCGCTCGGTCGCGGAGGCGGTGCTGAACTCGGGAATCTGCTCGATGACCTTGCGGCTCTCATCGAGGTTGTCCGCAGAATGTCGTGGGACACAGCGGCTGGAGACCGGTTCACCGCTCGAATTCGGCTCCGCAGGCGGAAAGGCGGTTCCGGCCGGGCCGGGGTTCGGCCGGAACCGCCTGAGTCGGTCCTACTCGGACTTGATCCGGCGCAGGAGATCCTCCGGCGCGATGTGGCAGCGGTATCGGTTGCCCTTCCCGGTGTCCTGCCACGGCGGCTCCTGCGTGCGGCAGACGTCGCCGAGCGCACGTGGGCATCGTGTGTGGAACCGGCACCCGCTCGGCGGGGTGGACGCGCTGGGGTAGGTGCCGTCGAGGCGGATGCGCCGGCGGGTTTCGTCCGGGTCGAGGTCGGGTGCCGCGGAGAGGAGCGCTTCGGTGTAGGGGTGGTGTGGCGGCTGGAACACGGCGTCGGCCGTGCCGATTTCGACGAGCTGGCCGAGGTAGAGCACCCCGATCCGGTCGGCGAGGTACCGGACCACGGACATGTCGTGCGAGATGAACAGGTACGCGACGTCCTTTGCCACCTGGAGTTCGACCAGCAGGTTCAGGATCGCTGCCTGCACCGAGACATCCAGGGCGGAGACCGGCTCGTCGCACAGCACGAGCGAGGGTGATCCGGCGAACGCGCGCGCGATCGCCACGCGCTGCTTGAGGCCGCCGGACAGCGCGGTGGGGCGCACGTCGAGGTGGCGCGACTCGAGACGCACCGACGACGTGAGCTCTTCGACGCGATCTTCGCGCCCTCGGCCGCGGAGACGGTCGTTCAGCAGGGTCACGGCCCGGCCCAGGATCCTTCGCACGGGGTGGCGCGGGTTGAGCGCGTTGTCCGGGTTCTGGAAAACCATCTGGATCTTCCGGCGCAACGTCCGCTCGGTGCGGCCGGGCCGCTTGGAGAGCGTGACGTCCTCGAACTGCAGCGTGCCGCCGGAGGGATGGGTCATCCCCGCGATGCACTTGGCGATGGTGCTCTTGCCGCTGCCGGATTCGCCGACCAGGCCGAAGACCTCGCCCCGGTGAAGGTCGAACGACACGTCGGAAACAGCGGTGAACTCGTGTCCGCCGGTGCGGTAGCGCTTCGTCAGGTTGCGGACTTCCAGCAGCACTTCCTGGGTCGTCCGCTCGGTTTCGGAGAATCGTTGGGCTTCCCCCACTGTCCGGATCCGGTCGTGGTGGAAGCAGTTCACGGAGTGGTCGGGGCCGAGCGATTCCGTCGGCGGTGTTTCGGTGTGGCACTGGTCCGTGGCGAGCTCGCAGCGCGCGGCGTACGGGCACCCGGTGAGTGCGGTACCCGGCGCCGGCAGCGATCCCGGGATCGTGGCGAGCAAGCCGGCTGACTTGGTGACGCCGTGGCGTGGCACGGAGCGCAGCAAGTCGCGGGTGTACGGGTGCCGAGGAGAGGCGAACAGCTCGGCTGCGGGAGCTTCCTCGACCAGCCGGCCTGCGTAGAGAACGCCGACGCGGTCACAGATCTGCGCCACGATGCCGAGGTTGTGGCTGATGAAGAGCACGGCGGTGTGGAACTCTTCGCGCAGCTGCTTGATCAGCTCGAGTACCTCGGCTTCGACGGTCGCATCCAGGCCGGTGGTGGGTTCGTCGAGCACCAGGAGATCCGGGTTCCCGGAGAGCGCCATGGCGATCATCACGCGTTGCTGCTGGCCGCCGGAGAGCTCGTGCGGGTACCGGCGAGCGCACGCGGCCGGGTCCGGGATTCGGACCTTGGCCAGCATCTCGAGTGCCTGCTCCTTGCATTCCGCGCTCGACAGTCCACTGTGCACCCTGATGCCTTCGGCGACCTGCGCTCCGATGCGCATGGACGGGTTCAGGGACGCGCCGGGGTTCTGGTACACCATGGCGATCCGTCCGCCGCGCCATTGGCGAAGCGTGCCCTTGCCCGCGGACAGCGCGTCCTCACCGGAGAACGTGATGCCACTGCGGTCGCTGAGGACCGCATTGTCCGGCAGGTACCGCATGATCGACATGGCGACGGTGGTCTTGCCGCAGCCGGACTCGCCGACGAGGCCGTACGCCTCGCCCGGTCGGATCGTGAACGACACGTCGCGCACGACAGGCGACACGCGCGAACCGCTGCGGTAGCTGATGTCGAGGTTGTGCACGGCCAGCGTCGGCTGCTCCAGCGTGGTGGTCATTACGGGTGCCTTCCGGGGAGCTCAGGCGTCCAGCACGCGCTGGAAGCCGTCGGCGACGAGGTTGACGGCGACGACGAGCGTCGCCAATGCCAGGGCGGGGAACAGGACGATCCACGGCGCGACCTGCAGGTAGACCTGACCCAGCGAGATCGTGAGACCCCAGTCCGGGGACGGCTGCTGGATGCCGAGCGTGAGGAACGAGAGAGTCGCCGACGTGAAGATGGCGTAGCCGAGCCGGACCGTGCCCTCGACGATGATCGGACCGGTCACGTTCGGCAGGATCTCGGTGAACATGATCTTCGGGCCCGGCGCGCCGGCCAGCTTGGCGGCGGCGACGTATTCGAGTTCCCGCTGGGTGAGCACGGCCGCGCGCACCGTCCGGGCGACACCGGGGACGAAGGTGACCGCGATCAGCAGGATCACCGGCAGCTCACCAGAGCCCAGCACCGTGAGCACGAGCACGGCGATGATCACGAGCGGGAAAGCGAGCACCGCGTCGACGATCCGCATCGCGACGTCGTCGAGCACGCCGCGGTAGTACCCGGTGAACAGGCCGAGGACGACGCCGCCGGCGAGTCCGAGCGCTGTGGCGGCCGGCGCGACGGTGAGCACCGGCGAGGCGCCGGCGAGCAGGCGCGAGAACACGTCGCGGCCGAGGTTGTCCGTCCCGAACAAGTGGGCACCAGAGGGGCCCTGCAGCGTCTGAGGGAAGATCTGCTGCGGGTCGTGGGGGGCGAAGGCCTGCCAGAAGATGGCGTCGACGACCCAGAACAGCAGGATCACCGCGCCGATCAGGAACGTGGGGGAGCGCAGTAGCCCGCGCACCATCTCACGTCGGCGGGCTTTCGCGGCTGCGGACGCTTGGTGGGGTGCTGCCTTCTCAGCGGCAGGTGCGGTCATCATCTCCGTTGACGTCATGGAAGCTCCTTCTCGTGCGGCCGGGTCACGCCGCGGCAAGCCGGATGCGGGGGTTGAGCACGCCGTACAGCAGGTCGGCGCACAGGTTCGCCACGGTGTAGATCACCGCGATGACGAGCACTGCCGCCTCGAGCACCGGGAGGTCGTGTCCGGTCGCCGAGGTGTAGATGAGCTGGCCGATCCCGGGGTAGTTGAAGAGCTTCTCGACCACGACCAGGCCGCCGACGGCGTACCCGACCTGGGCACTGACGACCGTGATCGCCGGCAGCAGGGAATTGCGCAGGACGTGCTTACCGATGACGCGGCCCGGCTTCAGTCCTTTGAGGACGGCTGTGCGGACGTAGGCGGAGTCGAGCACGTCCACAGTGCCGGCGCGTGCCATCCGCGAGATGTAGCCGAACAGCACGAACATCAGCGGGATCGACGGCAGGAGCAGCTGCCTGAACACGTCCGTGATCTCAGGCAGCGGCACCGACGAGGACACCGGGAACCACTTGAGCGAAACGCCGAACACCACGAGCAGTACCGTGCCCGCCACGAACTCGGGCAGGGCGATGAGAGAAAGTCCGGTAACGGAGATCGCGCGGTCGGTGAACTTGTCCCGCCGCAGCGCCGCTACCACGCCGAAGCCGAGTGAGATCGGCACGGCGATGACGAGCGCGAACCCGCCGAGCAGCAGCGAGTCGCCGAGGTGCCCGAGCACAAGACCCGCGACCGGTTCCTGCAGGAGGTAGGACTTGCCCCAGTCTCCGTGGAGGAAGCCCCACATGTAGTCGAGGTAGCGCACGGGTAGCGGTCGGTCGAGCCCGAGCGTGTGGTTCAGCTGCGCGACCTGGTCATTGGTCGCGTATGGACCGAGGATCGTGCGTCCCACGTCTCCGGGAAGCACCTGCGAGACCGCGAACACGATGATCGACACGAGCAGGAGCGTCAGCACGCTCAGCCCGAGCCGTTTGGTGATGAATCCGATCATGTCTGAGCCCAGCCTGTCGTCTGGTGGGGCGCGCCCGGGGAGAACGCCGGGGGATGGCTTGTCACGCGCGGACACCATGCCGCCCGTTGATATTCTGTATAGCGTATCTGTCACTCGGGACGGAAGCAACGACTTGCCGTTGTCTTGCCCGTGTTACGTTCGTGTGGCGTGGTATCGGGGCAGGTCAGGGCGAATTCGCGTGGTTCAGGTGGGGGCTGGTGGCGCGGGGGATTGTGCGCGGAGGCTGACTAGAGCTAACTTATATGGAATATCAAATCCCGATCTGCGGTCTGAGGATCGGAACCCGGTGACGCCGTTCGGTGCGCCCGAGTGAGGAACTGCCGATGGACGACTACGAGTACCACCTGTTCGAAGAGGTGCGAGCCCGGCGGCTGAGCAGACGCGGATTCCTGCGCAGGGCCAGTGTGCTGGGGCTCGGCTTGCCGGCGGCGTCGGCCATCCTCGCGGCCTGCGGTCAGGGTGGTGGCATCAACTCCGTGCCGGCGGTGGGCCCGCCTCGCCGAGGTGGGACGGCGAATGTCGCGATCACCCGACCGGCCTCGCTCGTGGATCCGGTGACCCTCTACAACCAGGGTGGTCAGACGACCGCTCAGATCGCGGGTGAATACCTCTGCTTCCCGCGGGCGGACTACACGCTTGACCCTCGGCTTGCGGTGTCGTGGTCGGCCAAGCGACCGGACACGTGGACCTTCGTGCTGCGCCAGGGGGTGAAGTGGCACGACGGCAAGCCATTCACCGCGGACGACGTGGTGTACACGATGAACCTGCTCACGGATCCGAAGGTCAACTCCTCGGCGCTGTCGGCGTTCAAGGGGATCTTCTCCCACGGCAACATCGAGAAGGTCGATGACCACACGGTCACGTTCCACCTGGACCAGCCGTTCGTGGACTTCCCCTATCTCGTCTCGGCATTCAACTTCAACGCGATCATCCTGCCGAAGAACTACCAGATCGGCGACTTCGCGAAGGGGCACGTCGGGACTGGTGCCTTCGTGATGACCGGCTACCAGCCCGAGACCGGTGCCACCTTCGCGCGCAACCCCGACTACTGGGACAAGCGCTATCCCCATCTGGACAATCTGCGCCTGACGTACTACGCGGACGACAGCACCATCGCCCTGAACATGCAGGGGGGCAAGGAAAACGTGTGGCCGATCGCGCCACATCAGAGTGCGCAGGCCCTGCAGGAGACCCCGAACCTCAAGATCATCAAGAGTCCGTCCAGTGAGTACCGCGGCTTCCACCTGCGGACGGATCAGGCGCCGTTCGACAACCCGCTGGTGCGACAGGCCGTCGCCGCCTGTTTCGACCGGCCGGCGCTCCTTCAGGCCCTGCTCGGAGGTGATGGAGAACTCGGCAACGACCACTCGTTCGCGCCGGTCTTCCCGGTGTCGAAGCAGGCTCTTGCCCAAGTCCCCCAACGGAAGCAGGACTACGCGCTCGCCAAGTCCCTGCTGGCCCGCGCCGGGCACCCGAACGGCTTCCCGGTCACGCTGACCACCGAGCAGTATCTCGAGATCCCGCAGTACGCGGTCCTCGCACAACAGGCGCTGAAGCCGGCGGGAATCAACCTCCAGCTCAACGTGCAGCAGCAGAGTGCCTACTACGGCACGGGAAACAGCCAGCCGTGGCTCGAAGTACCGATGGGCATCGTCGACTGGGGTGCGCGCGGTGTGCCGAGCCAGGCCATCCTGCCCGCGTACACCTCGGGCGGCATCTGGAACGCCGCGCACTGGAAGAACCCCGACTTCGACCGCGCCTTCGCGGATCTCAACGCCTCGCTGGACGAACAGACCCGGCTCAAGGCCGCCGCGCGGATGGCCGCGATCCAGCACGACCAGGTGCCGGCGATCATCGGCTACTGGATCAAGAACCTGCGCGTGACCGGGGTGTCCATCGGTGGCCTCGCCGAAGGACCCGCGAACCACTTCGACCCGCGAACCCTCTGGAGCGCAGTATGAGCACGGCGATCGGGCTGGTCGGCCTCGGCTGGATCGGCGACAGCCACCTCACGGATCTCGCCGCTCGTGCGGATGTGGAGATCCGCGCGGTGTGCGATCTCGATGCCGGGCGAACGGCGGAGTTCGCGGGACGCTACGGCGCCCGTGCTTGCCAGGACGTCGACGAGCTGCTCGCAACGGACCTCGACGCCGTCTGGATCTGCACTCCGCCGCAACACCACCTGTCGCCGGCGAGGCAGGCGTTCGCTCGCGGAATCCCTGTCTACCTCGAGAAGCCCGTCGCCCGCGATCTCGCCGAGGCGACGGAGCTGACCCGGCTCGCGGAGGAGTCGGGGGTGGTGTGTGCAGTCGGCTATCAGTGGCGTGCGCTCGAACTCCTCGACCCCGTGCGCTCGGAGCTGAAGTCATCCGACGTCGTGAGCCTCTCCGGCTACAGCGTGGGTCCGACCGCGGCCCGGCCGTGGTTCCTCGACCAGGCCCAGGGCGGTGGCAACCTGCTGGAACGCGGGAGCCACCAGATCGACCTGGCCCGGGCCGTGGCCGGCGAGGTCGAATCCGTTTTCGCCGCCGGCAGCAGCGTGCGCGTCGATCGGCCCGGCGTCGCCGCGCGCAACATCGACGATGCGCTCACCCTGGTGTTGCGCATGACCAACGGTGCCGTCGCGACCATCGTCATCGCCTGGACGCCGGCGGAGGTCTCAGGCCGCTACGGTCTGGACGTTGTCACGGACTCCGGCCTGCTGAGGATGGCGCTCGACCCGGAGTTCAGGCTGACCGGACGCAACCGCGGTCTGGAAGTTTCCGCAGGGGTGACCGAAGAGCCGTTCACCGCATCGAACTCGCGGTTCCTCGCCGCGGTGAAGGCGGGCGACCCCGCTGCGGTGGCCTGCACCCCTGCCGACGCCCTCGCCACTCTGCGGGTCGCGCTCGCGGGGGAAGAGGCCCTCGTGACCGGACGAACGGTCACGGTGTCGTGACCACACCGAACGTCGTCGTCACCGGCGCGGCCTCGGGAATCGGGCGCGCCGTGACGCAGGTGTGCCTCGCCACGGGCGCGCGCGTGGCCGGCCTGGACCTCGGCGCCGACGCTGGGCACCCCGGTTACGAGGATGCCTACATCGCACTGGCGGCCGATGTGTCGGACGAACGCTCGGTGAGCGCGGCGGCCGAGACCATTCGGACCGAGTTCGACCGCGTCGACTGGCTCGTCAACTGTGCCGGGATCGGCGGGTACACCGGCGACGTGACCGAGACGGCACCGGAATCTTGGCGCCGAACCCTGGACGTCAACCTGACGGGCGCGTACCTGGTGTCCCGCGCCGTGCTGCCCTTGATGCGCGGCAGGTCAGGCGCGGCCGTCGTCCACGTGAGCTCGCAGTACGGCATGGTCGGCGGCGCCGGGTTCCCGGCGTACTGCGCGGCCAAGGCCGGCCTGATCGGGCTCACCCGGGCGATGGCCGTCGATCACGCGCCGGACGGGATCCGCGTCAACTGCGTGTGCCCGGGGCCGACTGACACCCCGATGCTCGCGCGCAGCGGCCGCGACGAGACCGGGGGCCGCGAAGCCGAACGAGTGCGCGAACGAAACTTGTTCGGAACCCCGGCGCCGCCACACGACGTTGCCGAGGCGATCGCGTTCCTGCTGGGACCGGGATCGGCCTCGATGACCGGTGCTGTCGTCCCCGTGGACGGCGGCTGGACCGCAGGGTGAATCACGAGAGGGAGCGGATCGTGGCAGAAACCACACGCGTACGGGATTTCGTCGGGTATGGGCGACACGCCCCGCGAGTGCGGTGGCCCGGCGAGGAGAAGCTGGTCATCAACATCGTCGTCAACTACGAGGAGGGCTCGGAGTACTCCGTACTCGACGGCGACGACCACAATGACGGATGGGGAGAGTACGACTACGAGGTCGACCCGGCGATCCGGGACTTCGGCAGCGAGACGCACTACGAGTTCGGCAGCCGCGTCGGCATCTGGCGGCTGGCCCGCCTGTTCGACCGGTTCGACGTGCCGGTCACGATCGGCGCCTGCGCTACAGCCCTCGAGCGCAATCCCGAAGTGGCCCAATGGATCCGGGAGAGCCGGCACGACGTGATCGGCCACGGCTACCGGTGGATCGAGTACAACCGCGTCGACCGCGAGGTGGAACGTGAGCACTTGAGGCTGGCCGTCGAGTCGCTGGAGCGCACGACGGGGGAGCGGCCACTCGGCTGGTACCTGCGGTCGTTCCCGAGCGAGCACACGCTCGACCTCCTCGTCGAGCAAGGCGGCTTCCTCTACGACTCCGACGTGTGCAATGACGAGCTGCCCTACTTCATCGACGTGGCCGGTCAGCGGCTGCTGATGGTGCCTTACTCGAAGGTCTACAACGACACGCGTTACCTCCTGAACCCGACGTACGGCTCGCCTTCACAGTTCTTCGAGAGCATGCGGCTCGGTATCGACTACCTCTGCGACGAGATCGACCACGGACTCGGGCCCCGGATGCTCACCGTCGGGCTCCACCCGCGCTGGAGCGGGCAGGCGAACCGGGCAAGCGCCGTGCGGGATCTGCTTGAGTACGTGTCGGGCAAGGACGGCGTGTCGTTCATGCGGCGCCTCGACATCGCGCGCTGGTGGCTGGACCACCACGCCGAGTGGACGGGGGCTCGATGACCGCGGCACCGCTCGCCGTCGCGAGCGCGGCGCTGCCGGACCTGGATCCGCAACGGCTGTGTGAAGTTGCTGTGGACCACGGTCTCGACGGCGTGGAGTGGGGAGTCGGGGCGGGGCACGCCCTGGGGCTCACCGCGACGGACGCTCAGGTCGCCGCCGTCGCCGGCACCGCAGAGGAAGCCGGCCTTGCCTGCGCGGGGGTAGCGGTGCACGAACCGGACGCCATCGCCTGCGCCGCACCACTGTGGCAGCGGGTGTGCGAGCTGGCAAAGGCGCTGCGCGCCCCGCACGTGCGGGTCTACGCGAGAGGCCACGGCACCGACTTCGACACCGACTTCACCCGCCTGCGCTCTCAGTTGGCGGACAAGGCGGCGGAGTGCGCTGCGCGCGGGATGCGGCTCTTGCTCGAGCCCGCTCCCACCACGCTGGTGCCGGATCCGGCGCTTGCGCACCGTGCACTGTCCGAAATGGACATCGACCAGGTCGGTGTGGTCTACGACCCGGGCAGCCTCGCCCGCGAGGGATGGCAGGACCCCCTCCTCGCCACTGGCGTACTGGGGCCGCTGTTGCGGCACGTACACGTGAAGAATGTCGCGCCCGAACGGGCTGAGGGCGGTACTTGGGTGTGGCGGCGCGCGGCGCTGGACACCGGGATCGTCGACTGGCCGCGGGTGTCGGATGCCCTCGAAGCAGCCGGCTACTCCGGGTGGTTCGTGCTGGACCACCTGAGCTCGCAGGAGCCCGGCAGCCTGGCGGCCGATCTTGCGCAGCTGAGGAAATTGACGGAGGCGAGTCGCGCGTGAGCGACCTCAATGGGCGCGTAGCCGTGGTGACCGGCGCGTCGTCCGGCATCGGCCGCGCCATCGCAGTGTGCTTCGCGAAAGCGGGCGCGCGTGTCGTGGTGGCAGATCGGGTGCGTGAAGCGTGGCACGGTGGCGAGCCGACCGACGAGCTCGCCGAGGGAGCCGTCTTCGTGGAGTGCGATCTGGCGGATCCGGTCGCGGTGGACGGCCTGGTACCCGAAACCGTCGCGCGCTTCGGGCGGCTGGACGTGCTCGTGAACAACGCCGCGACGAGCGTCGGGCACGAACTCCTCGAGACGTCGGACGACGAGTGGAGCCGGGTGCTCGCCGTGAACGTGACGGCGCCGTTCGTCCTCAGCCGCGCCGCGGTGCGGCAGATGCTGACCCAGGAAGCGCGCGCGGACGTCCGCGGCCGCATCGTGAACGTGACGTCGCAACACGGGATCGTGGCGGCGCGCGAAGACACCGCCTACGGCGTGTCGAAGGCTGCGTTGAGCCAGCTGACCCGTCAGATCGCGGCCGAGTACGCGGGACGAGGCGTCGTTTGCAACGCCGTGGCGCCCGGCAAGATCGAAACAGGCCCAAGTCCGCGAGCCGGCGACCCCGCGTGGCAGGAGTACTGGACGAGCCGCACTCCATGGCCTCGGCTCGGCCGCCCGGAGGACGTCGCCCGTGCCGCGCTGTACTTGGCCGGCGACGAAGCCAGCTACATCACGGGCACGACGTTGATGGTCGATGGCGGCTGGACCGCCCGCTGACCGGATCGGGTGTGTGACGGTCAGCCCGTCACGCACCCGATCCCTCCCGGCGAGGACGATGTCAGGCGCGCTGCGGAGCGCCGTGGTCGGTCAGGTACGCCACCACGTTGTCTCCGACGGACCGCACGTGTTCTTCCATGAGCCTGCTCGACAGCTCGATGTCGCCGTCCAGCAGAGCCTTCGAGATGGCCATGTGCTGGCTGGCGCACACCGGCGACGCGTCGATACCGGGCAGGTCGCGCTGCCTCAGTGCGGTGATCATGGCGTTCGCGTCGTCTATGAGGCGAGCGAGCCGGGCATTTCCGGTGGCTCGCGCGATGGTCGCGTGGAAGGCCTCGTCGGCGGCGCGGTAGGCCGCGAAGTCGCGCTGATCCGCGGCGACCACGGTGCGCTCGGCCTCGTGCCGGGCCGCGAGAAGAACGTCGCGATGACCGCGCTCGGCGGCCAGCCGCGCGGACTTCATCTCGAGCGCCTCGCGTACCTCGTACGCGTCGCGCAGCCGGACGGCCGACGGTGTGACGATGCGGTCCGCCCGAGGGCCGTCGGACTCGACCAAACCGACCTCTTTGAGGCGCAACAGCGCTTCGCGCACCGGTGTCTTGCTGACGCCGAGCTGCTTGGCGAGGCCGGCTTCGGTGACTCGGCTCGCGGCGGGGAGCTTCCCGTCCACGATCGCCTGGCGAATGGTGTTGTAGACCGACATGGCGAGGCTCTCGGGACGGGGCGCGAGACCCAGCGAAGCCTCCGCCTCGCTCTCCTCGGTCCTGTGCGTGAGCTCCGTCATCGCGTCTTCCCTCCCCTTTCCGGAATCAGTTGCCGTCCCGGCTCCCCGGTACCGGTGAACTCGCCCTCGTGCACCAGTTCGCGCCCGCGTGCCCAGACCGAGCGGATCCGGCCGCGCACAGCCGTGCCCGTGTACGGGCTGATGCTCGTACCGTCCGCGAACGAGGACTCGTCGGCCACCCACCTCGCATCAGGATCCCACAACACCAGGTCGGCATCGGCGCCCGGCGCGATCCGGCCTTTGCGGTGGTGGCCGAACGCGTCGGCCGGACCGGTGCACAGGACGTGCACGAGGCGCTCCAAGGGGACGCCGTTGTCCAGGCCCCACGACAGCATCAGCGGCAGTCGCGCCCCGATCCCGGGAATGCCGTAGTGGGCGTCGCCGCACGGCGAAATCCGCCGGTCGACCTCGGTGCGCTCCTGCGAATGGTCGGAGCCGACCGTGTCCAACGTCCCGTCGCACAGCGCTTCGCGCACGGCGGTGACGTGGTCTTCTGCTCGCAACGGCGGAGCGACGAGCAGCGCGCCCGCGCGCGGCCCGTCGTACTCGTCTTCGGTGAACAGGAGGTGGTGCAAGCAGGCCTCGGCGGTCACCTCCGTCTCGCACGCGGCGCGCGAGGCCCGCACGTGGTCGATCGCTTCGCGGCTCGACAGGTGTGTCACGTAAAGACGTCCGCCGGCGAGTCCGGAAATCCCGAGCGCTCGGCGCACTGCGACCGCTTCGAGCACCGGTGGGCGGACACCGCCGAAGGTGCGCGGCCCACGGCGGCCCTCGGCCGACGCCTCTTCGACGAGCGCCTCGACCATCTCGCCGTCTTCGCAGTGCACCTGGACCGGCAGGCCGACGGCCTTGGCGCCGAGCATCGTGCGGTACAGGCCGTCTCCGGTCGCCATGATCCCCAGCTCGGGGTAGGCGAGGAACACCTTCACAGCGTCGGCGCCGAGCTCGGCCAGCTCGAAGACGTCGGCGGCCGTGAGTTCGTTGGGGCGATAGCACATCGCGTGCAGGCCGAGATCGACAGCCGTCAGGCCCTCGGCCACAAGTTCCTGGGCGCGCTTGAACGCCGACACAGTCGCCTCTCCGTCCTCGGGCAGTGAGAACGACAGCGCGGTGGTGGTTCCGCCGAGAGCGGCGGCGCGGGTCGACGGGGTCAGACCCGCCATGAGATGGCAGTGCGGATCGACTCCGCCGGGCAGAACGTGCAGGCCGTCGACGTGCACGATCCGGTCGGCACTCGCGGTCCCGGGCTCCTGGATCGCGACGATCCGCCCGTCGGATACGGCCACGTCAGCCCGCCGCGTGCCTGTGGGCGTGGTCACCAGGCCGCCGCGGAATGCGAGCTTCACATCGTGCACATCCCGAGGCTAGCATGACGGAACTTCATACAGCGAATATGTTATGCGCTGCACTCACAGTAGAGAGGAATCCATGGATCTCGGTCTTTCGGAACGCGTGTACCTGGTGACTGGCGGCACGAGCGGGCTGGGCTATGCCACGGCCGAAGCGCTCGTTCGCGACGGGGCGAAGGTGGTTGTGTCGTCGCGGGACGAGGAAAAGGTTGCGAAGGCTGCCGCTTCGCTGGGAGACGCAGCGGCCGGGGTCGCCGTCGACAATGCCGATCCGGACGCTCCGCGGCTGCTCACCGAGGCCGCGCTGGCGGCGTTCGGCCGCGTCGACGGCGCTCTGGTCAGCGTCGGCGGCCCGAAGCCCGGTGTCACCACAGCGGTGAGCGACGAGGTGTGGCGGCAGTCGTTCGAGAGCATCTTCCTCGGCACCGTCCGGCTGGTGCGGCACCTGGCTCCGCTGCTCGCGAAAAACGAGGATCGCGCCGACGGCGGGGCGATCGCCTTCGTCCTGTCGAGCTCGGCCAAGACGCCCCTGCCGCGACTTTCGGTGTCCAACGGACTGCGTGCCGGTCTGGGCATGCTGGTCAAGGACCTCGCCGACGAACTCGGGCCCCAGGACACCCGCGTACTGGGCCTCCTGCCTGGCAAGGTCCTGACGGACCGCACTCTCGCACTCGAGAAGGGCGACCCGCAAGCGCGGGCACGAGCCGAAGCGGCCATTCCGCTGCGCCGCCTCGGCGACCCGGCTGAGTTCGGCCGCATGGCCGCGGTCCTGCTGTCGCCCGCCGCGTCCTACGTGACCGGGAGCCTGGTTTCCATCGACGGTGGGGCTATCCGCGCACTGTGACTCCTCGGGTCTTGCGGCGGACCACCCTTTCGGTGGTCTCCGCGACCGGGCTCAACGCTCCGGCCAGTTGATTTCTGATCACCCGTGGCGGGCTCCCTGCTGGTGACTATGTCCTCGGTAGCAGGCGCAGGCGTGGGGTGGCGTTGAGCCCCGCGGCGTCGTTGGTTACTCGGGTTGCCGAAGTGTGGTCGGTGCGCAGGGCTCGTGAAAGTTATCGGCGCCCGGTCGGGTGGACGCGGTATGGTCGGGTGGACACGGTAAGGGTGCCGACCCGCGCAGTCGAGCCAAACCTGCTATCCGCGGCCCGCAGAAAAGGCTCGGGCGTGCTTGAAAGCCCGGGGCGGACCGAAGGTGATCCTGGAGGGACGACAACCGGGCACCGCAGTCTGGCACGATCATCCGTTCCGACCAAGGAGTCCAATATGGATCGTGGGGCTTCGCCAAGCGCGCGAAGGACTCCGGGCTCGTGCCACGATGGGCAGTATCGGGGACTGTGATGACAACGCGATGATGGAGTCGTTCTGGTCGCGCATGCAGGTCGAATTGCTCGACCGCCGCCGATGGCGCACCCGGGTCGAGCTGGCCAACGCGATCTTCGAGTACCTCGAGATCTGGCACAACCGCCACCGCCGTCACAGCCGACTGGGATGGTTGACTCCGATAGAGTTCGAGAACGCAACCGTCGTGGCATGAAAACCCATCAACCGGACTACACGAGACCCGGGGCAGACCAAGCTCTCCGCGAAAGCGGGGGGAACCTCAGTACCCGGCCTCCCCGGACACGCGTCGCACGCTGTTGCCCGGCGTGGTGAAGCTGAACGCCGGCGCGGCCATGGCGAACGACTCGACCCACGACGGCGAAGAGTGGATCCACGTCATCTCGGGCACCGTGCACATGTCGCTCGATGGCAGCGACGCCGAGATCGAACTGTCGACCGGAGACAGCGCATACCTGCGCGCCGGGCGGCGGCACCGCCTCCGAAACCGCACAAGAGAGGCCGCCGAGGTCATCAGCGTCCTCTCGTAGGGGCTCGCTGCGAAGGATCACGCCCGGTGAGAGCAGGGCCGCCATCCCGCCGGGCAAGGGTGCCACGCCGGGAACGGCCCTTCGGCAAATCTGGGTTCCCGCTATAAAGCCGAGCAGCGGGGTCATCGATCGCGGCCATGGCGGTGATGTATCTCAGCCGCGTGTCGTGTGCTCGATCACGTCGACGTCAGTCCGAAATGGACCGGCCGCACCGCGACGCCCGCATCCTGGGCGCCGAGGTGCCGACCGGCCTCGCCGCGAAACCGCTCGGTTCCCGAGGCGGACGCTGGGTCAAGCGGCGGTCTGCTCCCGGCGGGCGCGGCGCGCGAGCGCGACACCCGCCAGGGTCAGCCCCCCGCACAAGATCAGCGTCAGCGACAGCGGCGCAGAGGAACCGCCGGTCTCACCCACGACCGCGAGCCCGGCGATCGGCAGGATGCCGCCGGCCACGGCCGTGCCGAACGCGATGCACAGGCCGCAGCCCGTGTAGCGGGAGGCCACCGGGAACAGGTCCGCCATCAGCGACGGGACCGCGCCGTTGAACGCCGCGTAGCAGACGCTGCCCACCAGCATCGCCAGCAGCATCGGGCCGAACGCGCCCGTGTCGACCAGCCAGAACGCCGGGAACGCCCACACCACCAGGAGCACGCCCGACCAGCGGATGAGCCGCTCCCTGCCCCAGCGGTCGGCGCGCGTCGCGCTCAGCACCGTCAACCCGGCCAGCACCAGCGACGTGATCAGGAGCCCGAGCTGGACGTCCAGCCCACTCAGCGACGGCACGTACGTTTTCGTGTAGGCCACCAGCCCGGTCATCAGCACGTACAGGAACGAGCACGGGGCCGACCACATCAGCGAACCCGCGATCAGCTCGCGCCAGTGGTCGCGGAACACCGCGCGCACCTTCGGGCGGCGGCCGGTCGTCGCTTCGTGCTTGGCCAGCTCCGCCACGAACTCCGGGGTTTCCTCCAGCCGCTTGCGCAGCACCAGGCCCAGCACGACGAGCAGTGCGCTGGCCAGGAACGGCACGCGCCAGCCCCAGGCGCGGAACACGTCCGCGCTGACCGCCGTGCTCACCAGCAGGACGACCGCGCTCGCCAGCGCGATGCCGAGCACCGTGCCCAGTTGGACGAACGACCCGTAGAGCGACCGGCGTCGCTTCGGCGCATGCTCCACCGCCACCAGGACCGCGCCGCCCCATTCGCCGCCGACCGCCAGGCCCTGCAGCATCCGGAAGGCGACCAGCAGCACCGGCGCCCAGAGCCCGGCCGTGGCGAACGTGGGCAGCAGTCCGATCGCGACGGTCGCGGTGCCCATCAGCAGCATCGAGCCGAGCAGGGCGGTGCGGCGGCCGCGGGTGTCGCCCAGCCAGCCGAACACCAGCGCGCCGAGCGGGCGCATGCCGAACGCCACGGCGTGGGTGCCGAGCGCGGCGATCGTGCCCATCCACGGGGACGCGGCCGGGAAGAACAGCGGGCCGAACACGAGCGCGGCCATGAACGCGTAGACGATGAAGTCGAAGATCTCCACCAGCGTGCCGATCATCGACGACGTCGCGATGCGGGCGGCGGAGAGGGGCTTGCCGGTCACGACCGGGCGTGCGGGAGCCGTTTCGGACATGGGGGTACCGCCTCGGGAATTCGCAGGGAGGGAAAGAGAATTCAGGACGCGAGGGCTTCGGCGAACGCACGCGCGTCGCCGGGCTCGCCCAGGGAAAGCACCAGCGGGAGCACGGCATCCGCGCGCCGACCCGCATTGCCGGTGAACTTCTCGCGGATGTCCTCGTGAGACAGCGGCCGCTCGGCGTGGCCGCGGTGGACGGCTTCGCGGCGGGAGAGCTTGCGTCCGTCGTGGAGGTCGATTTCGACGGCCGCCGAATACGCGTGCGGGTAAAGGCTTTCGGGGTCGTCACCGATGTCGACGAGCTGGGCGAGCTCAAGGATTTCCTGGTCGCCCAGGGCTTCGTCGGTGAACTCGGCCAGCGTCAGCCGGCCGCGCGAGACACACGCGGCGGCGACGAACGGCAGGCTGAACTTGGCGTCGTAGTCGTCCTGCGGCGCGCGTTTGCGCTCGATCGGGTCGCACACCGCGGCGCCCGGGGTCGGGTCGATGAAGCAGCGGATGCGGGCGACGTCGGCCGCGCCGAAGCCGGCTTCGGCGCGCAGGGCCAGCACCGCGTCGGCGAAGCCGTGCGTGAAATGGCAGCTGGGGAACGGCTTCACGGCCGTCTCGAGGAGCTCCCAGCGGGTGCCCAGGTCCTGCACCAGCTCGGCGGCGTCCCACGCGCGTCCCTGCAGGTGGGTCGCGTACAGGCCGTGGCGTCCTTCGTAGACCCGCGGGGGACCGGGCCAGTCTTCGGCGGCGAAAGCGACCGCCGTCAACGCCGAGTTCGCCGCCCAGCCCGGGTGCAGGCGCTTGGTCCACGCGCCTTCGGCGAGGAATTCGAGGATGCCCGACGCCATCGAGCCCACGATCTCCTGCGCCGCGGTGATGCCGTCGGCGTCCAAGCCGGACAGTTTGGCGGCCGTCACCGCCGAGCCGAACGCGCCCGCGACGCCGGTGGGGTGGAAGCCGACCGTGTGGAAGCCGCCACGGGAGACCTTGCCTACGCGGGCGCTGATCTCGACGCCCAAGATGTAGGCCAGGAGCAGGTCTTCGGTGGATCGGCCGTGCTGGATCGCCGCGGCGAGCGCGGTGGGCAGCGCGCTCGCGGAGACGTGGGTGACCGAACCGCTGTGCGTGTCGTCGAAGTCGAGGCCGTGCACCAGCACCGCGTTGAGTATCGCCGCTTCCCGCGGGGCCAGCCGGTCGGGCAGCCCGAGCACCGGCTGGTCGCCGGTGCCGAAGCGGGCCAGGGCCCGCCGCGCCCGCCGGGTGAACTCCTGGTCGCCTGCGGCGAGCGCGACGCCGACCGCGTCGAGGATCAGGTGGCGGGCACGGTCGACCACGTCGGGCGGCAGGTCGCCGAGGCGGACCCGTGCGGCGAACTCGCCGACGGTCCGGGCGAGGGGCTCGGTGGAAGCGGGGAACACGGCTCCTCCAAGGGGCTCGGCATTGATGACCCGCAGGCCGCCGGAGCGTCCCGCGGGGTAAGTCTGCAAGGGCGCGAGCCGAGACGCAAGGAAAAGTTCAGACGTTTTCTTCGTGGGGCTTCATCCGCTCGTAGAACGGGCGCAGCGCGACGAGGTGCTCGCGAGTGAGGCGCTCGGCGTTCTGACCGTCGCCCGCGGCCACGGCGGCGTAGATCCCCTCGTGGTGGGCGTCGATCTCGGCCCAGCCTGCCGCCGCGACCCGGTCGCGGTGCAGCCGAGAGCGGAGCACGGCGTTGACCGGCTGGCACATCAGCCGCAGCAGCGGGTTGCCGGTGATGGACACGAGCGTGGTGTGGAAGTCCCAGTGCAGGACGAACCCCTTGTCGGGATCCAGTTGCGTGGTCTGCTCCATGGTGCGGCGCAGGCTCCGGAGGTCGACCTCGCCCGCGCGTTCGGCCGCCAGCCGCGCGGCAGATGGCTCGATCATCATCCGGGCCTCGATCAGGTTGTCCACGCTCATGTTGTTGGCGTTGACCAGCAGGCCGAGCGTGCCGCCGAGGTTTTCGGCGACCGTGCCGGCGTCGGGTGCGGCCACGAAGCTGCCGCCCGTGACCCCGCGCGTGGTGTCGATGAGCTGCTGGCTCGCCAGCAGACGCAAGGCCTCGCGGACGGTGCTGCGGCTGACGCCGAACAGGCTGCACAGCTCGGCTTCGCTCGGCAATCGCGTGCCGGTGGGCAGCGCGCCGCCGATGATCTGCTCCCGCAACTGGTTCGCGATCTGCACGTACGCGGCCTGCACGCGCCGCACGCGCAGCCCGGGGGCGGATTCGTCCTTCATTCAGCCAGCCTAGGTCGTGGGCCAACATTTCGGTAGGCGACCACGAACCAAAAACGTCTGACATATTGCGCGAGTGGCTTTCGATGCGCATACTTGGCCGCACGAGCCCGGAACGCACGAGGAGGTGGCCGTGGCTGTGCACGAGAGCCGGCTGGGACGGTTCTACGAAGAGTTCACCGTCGGGGACGTCTACCGGCACCCGCTGGGACGCACGATCAGCGAGACCGACAACACGTGGTTCACGCTGCTGACGATGAACAGCCACCCGGCGCATTTCGACGCGCACTACGCGGGGAAGACGCCATTCGGCAAGATCCTGGTGAACTCCGGGCTCACCATCGCGATGCTGCTGGGCCAGAGCGTCTCCGACATCAGCCAGAGGGCGGTCGCGAACCTCGCCATGACGAACATCCAGCTGACGCACCCGGTGTTCGTCGGCGACACGCTCTACGGCGAGTCCATCTGCACCGCCAAGCGCGAGTCGAAGTCCAAGCCGTACGCCGGGCTGGTCGAGGTGCACACCCGGGGCCTCAACGCCGACGGTGACGTCTGCCTGTCGTTCGACCGGACGGTGTTGGTGTTCAAGCAGTCCGCGGCCGGGGACATCGACTCGTTCCCGGCCGCCAAGCCCGGCCCGTTGACCCTGGGGGAGGTGCGCGGGTGAATCTCCCTTTGCAGGACCTGAAGATTCTCTCCCTGGAGCAGTACGGCGCCGGTCCGTTCGGCTCGGTCCACCTGGCCGACCTCGGCGCCGAGATCATCAAGATCGAGGACCCGCGCTTCGGCGGCGACGTCGGCAGGCACACCCCGCCGTACGCCGAGGACGGCGACTCGCTGTTCTTCGAGGCGTTCAACCGCAACAAGCGCTCGATGGTCCTCGACCTGGGCAACCCGCAGGGCCGGGCGGTGTTCGAGCGCCTGGTGAAGGTGAGTGATGCGGTGTACTCGAACCTGCGCGGTGACGTCCCGGCGAAGATGCGCATCCGCTACGAGGACCTCAAGCACCTCAACCCGAAGATCGTCTGCTGCTCGCTGTCCGGCTACGGCATGACGGGCCCGCGCAGCAAGCAGCCGGGCTACGACTACATGCTGCAGGGCCTCGCCGGCTGGATGGCGGTGACCGGCGAGCCCGACGGTCCGCCGACGAAGTCCGGTCTGTCCATGGTGGACTACTCCGGCGGCATCGTCGCGGCGCTGTCGATGGTCTCGGCCATCCACGCGGCCCGCCGAGACGGCGTCGGCATGGACTGCGACGTCAGCCTGTACGACACGGCCATCGGGATGCTCACCTATCTGGCGACCTGGCACCTGAACGAGGGGTTCGAGCCGCAGCGCACGCACCACTCCGCGCACCCGAGCCTGGTGCCGTTCCAGAACTTCCCGACGGCGGACTCGTGGGTCGTGATCGGCTGCGCCAAGCAGAAGTTCTGGGAGCGGTTCGTCGGCGTGCTGGGTTCGCCCGCGTGGGCTCTTGAGGAACGCTTCGCGACACCGGCTTCGCGCTATCGGCACTCCGCCGAGTGCGTGAAGCTCATCGAAGACGAGCTGGCGAGCAAGACCACCGCCGAATGGCTGCCGCTGCTCGAAGGAGCCGGCGTGCCGTGCGCGCCGATCAACTCCATCCCGCAGGCCCTGCGCGAGGAGCACACCCTCGAACGCGGCCTGATCGTGGAAACCGAACACCCGCGGTTCGGCGCCGTCCGGCAGGTCGCGTCCCCGGTCCGCGCGGGGACCCCGCGTGCCGAGCACGTCCGGGCGCCGCGGATGGGCGAGCACACCGAAAGCCTCCTGGCCGAGCTGCTCGGCACCGGGACCGACGAGTTCGCCGAGCTCACGCGCGCGGGCGCGTTCGGCGTCAAGGAGCAGTGATGGACTTCCGCCTCACCGACGACCAGGAGCAGTTCCGCTCGATGCTGCGGACCTTCGTCGACAAGGAAATCGTGCCCGTCGCCCGTGAGTGGGAGCAGGCGGGCCGGTACCCGACCGAGATCATCGAGCAGATGAAGCAGCTCGGCCTGTTCGGGCTGATGATCCCCGAGGAGTACGGGGGCGCGGCGGCGGACTTCACGTCCTTCACGCTGATGTTCGAGGAGATCGCGCGCGGCTGGATGGGGGTCGCCGGTATCCTCGGCAGCCACTCACTGTCCTGCTGGATGATCGCGCGGCACGGCACCGAGGAGCAGAAGCGGCGGTACCTGCCCGACCTCGCCACCGGCAAGCGGCGCACGGGAATCGCGCTCACCGAGCCCGACGCGGGCACCGACCTGCAGGGCATCCGGACGACCGCGGTCCGCGACGGTGACGAGTACGTCGTCAACGGCGCGAAGATGTGGATCACCAACGCCCGCTACGCCGACCCGCTGCCGGTCCTGGTCAAGACCGACCGCACCACGACCCCCGCGCACAAGGGCATGAGCGTGCTGCTGATCGACGCGCAGACGCCCGGGTTCCGCGTCACCAAGGACATTCCGAAGCTCGGCTACAAGGGCACAGAGTCCTGCGAGGTAGTGTTCGAGGACGTGCGCGTTCGGGCGGCGAACCTGCTCGGCGGCACCGAGGGCCGCGGGATGCAGCAGGTGCTCTCGGCGCTGGAGGTCGGTCGGCTCAACATCGCCGGCCGCAGCCTCGGCATCGCCCAGCGCGCCTACGACGAAGCGCTGGCCTACTCCCGCGAACGGCAGGCGTTCGGCAAGCCCATCGCGGACTTCCAAGCGATCCAGAGCCGCCTCGCCGAGACCGCGACGCAGCTGCAGGCCGCCCGCCTGATGACGTACTGGTCGGCCACCGCCCTCGACCGCGGCGAGCGCTCCGACCTGCAGACCGGCATGGCGAAGCTCTTCGCCTCGGAGATCGCGCTGCAGGCCGCGCAGGAGTCGATGCGCATCCACGGCGGTTACGGCTACTCGGCGGAGTTCGAGATCGAACGTCTCTACCGCGACTCGATCCTGATGACCATCGGCGAGGGAACGAGCGACATCATGCGCACGGTCATCGCGAAGTCGCTGGTGGCCGGCAAGGGAAAGGTCGGCTGGTGATCCCACGCAGCTGGCTGTTCTGCCCCGGCGACCGGCCCGACCGGCTGGCCAAGGCCGTCGCCGCCGCGGACGTCGCGATCGCCGACCTCGAGGACGCGGTCGCCTCGGACCGCAAGGATGCCGCCCGGGCCGCCGTCGTCCAAGCGTTGCGGAACGAGCCGGATGCGGCCACGCGGACCTGGGTGCGGGTCAACCACGGCCCGGCCGACCTGGAGGCGCTGGCCGGGCTCGATTTCGCCGGGATTGTGGTGCCTAAGGCGGAACCCGGGATCGTCGAGCGGGTCGCCGCCGCGACCTCGGTACCGCTGGTCGCGTTGATCGAGACCGCGGCCGGGCTGTGGGCGGCCCGCGAGCTGGCGGCCCACCCGCGGGTGCGGACACTGGCGCTCGGCGAGTACGACCTCGCCGTCGAGCTCGGCACCTGCCCACCCGACGTGGACGGCGCGCCCCTCGCGTGGGCGCGCTCCCGCGTCGTCGCGGCCGCCGCGGCGGAAGGCTGCCCGCCGCCCTCCGCCGCGGTTTCCACCGTGCTGCGCGACGAACCCCGGTTCCGCGCGGACACGGAAGCGCTGGGGCGGTTTGGCTTCTTCGGCCGGATGTGCATCCACCCGGCACAGGTTTCCGCGGTGCACGAGGTGCTGCGGCCGTCCGACGACGAGGTCGAACGGGCACTGAAGATCGTCCGGGCCGCCGAGGAAGCGTGCGACGCGGTCCTCGTGGTGGACGGGAAGATGATCGACCCGCCGGTCGTGGCACACGCCCGCCGGGTCGCCGACTTGGCGGCGGCAGAGAGGACCAGGCGATGAAACGCATCGGAGTCGACGTCGGAGGCACGTTCACCGACATCATGTACTGGGACGAGGACGGCGGCCTCGCCGTCCACAAGGTCCCGTCCACCCCGCACGACCCGTCGCAGGCCACGGTGGACGGCGTGCGGCAGCTGGCCGAGCAGGTCGGGATCTCGGTCGCCGACCTCGGGCAGTTCCTGCACGGCACGACCGTCGCGACGAACATCGTGCTGGAGCACAATGGCGCCGACGTCGGCCTGATCACCACCGAGGGTTTCCGCGACATCCTGCACATCGCGCGCAAAAAGCGACCCTACAACTACTCGTCCTACCAGGACCTGCCGTGGCAGAAGTGGCAGCTGGTGCGCCGCCGCAACCGCCGGGTCGTGCCCGAGCGGATCACCGCCGCCGGCGAGGTCCTCGTCCCGCTGGACGAGGACGCCGTGCGCGAGCAGGTCCGCGTGCTGCGAGAGAACGGTGTCGCGGCCATCGCCGTCTGCTTCCTGCACGCCTACCGCAACCCGGCGCACGAGCAGGCCGTCAAGCGGATCATCGAGCAGGAGTACCCGGGGGTGTTCATCTCGCTCTCCAGCGAGGTCGCCCCGCAGTACCGCGAATACGAGCGGTTCTCGACCACGGCGCTCAACGCGTTCGTCGGGCCGAAGGTCGCCCGCTACATCGACAACCTCGCGAACACCACCCGCGAGGCGGGCGTGCGCGGCGACATCCGGCTGATGACCTCGGCCGGCGGTCTCATCACGTCCCAGCACGCCGTCGACAACCCGGTCCTGCTGCTCACCAGCGGTGTGGTGGCCGGGCTGCTCGGGGGGTGCGCGATCGGCCAGGCGTCCGGCCACCCGAGCGTGATCACCCTCGACGTCGGCGGCACGTCGGCCGACATCGGCGTCGCGCCCGACGGCAAGCTGCGCATGAAGCACCTGCTCGACACGCGCATCGGCGACTACCACGCAATGGTGCCAATGGCCGAGGTCGACACGATCGGCGCCGGCGGCGGCTCGGTCGCGTTCGTCGACGAGGGCGGCATGTTCCGCGTCGGCCCGCGCAGTGCCGGCGCCACGCCAGGCCCGGCCTGCTACAACCGCGGCGGCACCGAGCCCACCAGCACCGACGCGATGGTGGTGCTGGGCTGGCTGCAGGCCGACAGTTTCCTGTCCGGCTCGATGCGCGTCGAGCCGCAGCTGGCTGAAAAGGCGATCGAGGAGCACATCGCGAACAAGCTCGGCACCACGACCGAGCACGCCGCGGTCGGCATCTTCCAGATCCTCGCGCACGCCATGACCGAGGCGATCAGCCTGCACTCGGTCCGCAAGGGCTACGACCCGCGCGACTTCTCACTGGTCGCCGAGGGCGGCGCCGGGCCGCTGTACGCGTGGCACATCGCGCAGCAGCTGGACATTCCGCGTGTGATCGTGCCGCACCACCCCGGCATCGCCTCGGCGATGGGCCTGCTGGCCACCGACATCCGCGTCGAGCAGCCCGCCACCGTGTGGACGTCGCTGGCCGACCCGGACCTCGACGGCGTCCGCGACGCGTTCGCGCGGCTCGAAGCGCAGGTGACCGAGCAGCTCATCGGCGACGGCCTCGAGCCGGAGGACTTCGTCATCGAGCGCGGTCTGGACTGCCGCTACATCGGCCAGGGCTACGAGCTGCGCGTTCCCGCGCCCGCGGGCGAGATCGACGACGCCTGGGTCGTGAGCGCGTCGGAGGCGTTCCACCAAGTGCACGAGCGCACCTACCTGCAGCGCTTCGACGACAAGCCGGTGCACCTGGTCAACGTCCGGGTCACCGGGATCGGCAAGGTCGGGCACGTCCCGCTCGCCGAGATCGAGGCCGGTGACGAAGACGCCTCGGCCGCGGTCAAGGGCACCCGCGAAGCCGTGTTCTGGACCGACGGCAGCAAGCCCGCCACGTTCCCCACCACCGTCTACGACCGCGCGCTGCTCAAGGCGGGCAACGTGCTCACCGGGCCCGCGATCGTCGAGCAGTTCGACTCCACCACCGTCATCGGGCCGCGCCAGCGCGCCACGATCGACCGGGTGGGCCACATCATCATCGAGACGGCCGCCAGCGCCGTCGACGCCGAAGGAGGCCAGCGGTGACCGCACTCGATCCCGCCGGTGTTTCGCTCGCCGGTCCGCGTCCGGACGACTTCACCCCGGTCGACGTCGACCCGATCACGTTGCGCGTCATCGGTGGCGCGCTGAACTCGATCGCCAAGGAAATGGCCCAGATCCTCTACCGGATGGCCTATTCGAGCCTGATCCGCGAGTCCGAGGACCTCGGCGCGGGCCTGTTCGACGTCAACGGCCGCGAGCTGTGCGAGTCGGACTCCACCCCGATGCACTGCGGTTCGATCCCGGCCTACATCCGGGGCATCAACCGCAAGCTCGCCGGTACCTACAAACCCGGCGATGTCATCCTGCACAACCACCCGTACCACGGCGCCGCGCACTCGCCGGACTACGGGATCATGATCCCGATCTTCTTCGGCGGCAGGCACATCGGCTTCGCCGGCTGCACCGGGCACGTCTCCGACATCGGCGGCAACTTCCCGGGCTTGTGCATGGACGTCGTCGACGTGTGGGCCGAGGGCAAGCTGATGGACGCGGTCAAGATCTACGACGGCGGCGTCCGCAACACTGCGCTCATCCAGCACATCCTCGACAACGTCCGCACCCCGGAGCAGAACGCGGGCGACCTCGAAGCACTGATCGCGTGCTCGCGGTTGGGGGAGAAGCGGTTCCTGGAGCTGCTCGACCGCTACGGCTACGACACGGTGATGTCGGCCGCGGACAAGTGGATGGACTACTCCGAGGACATGCTGCGCCGCCGGATCGCCGACATCCCGGACGGTGTCTACGAGGCTCCGGTGTCCTATTTGGACGACGACGGCAAGAACCGGGACGTGCCGCTGAAGGTGTCGGTGCGGGTGCGCGTAGAAGGCTCCGACATCGTGGTGGACCTCACCGGTTCGCACGGCCAGGTGCCGACGGCGTTCAACGTGCCGTTCGAGGGCTCGGTGCTGCCGACCGTCGCCTCGGCCGTGCGCACGCTGCTACTCGACGAGGCGCTGACCGAGGAGTTCGTGCCGCAGAATGACGGCTGCTTCCGCCCGGCCAAGGCGTTCGCGCCGCAGGGCACGATCTTCAACCCGGACTTCCCGGCGTCGTGCTTCGCCCGGTTCTCGCAGATCAACCGGATCTTCGACTCGATCAACCTGGCGCTGTCGGACGTCCTGCCGGAGCGGGCGGTGGCCGGGTCGTCGGCGGCGCTGTGTGCGATCGCCTACTCGGGCCTGGCCGAGGACGGTCAGTCGTACTGGGTGTACATCGAGATCAACGAGGGTTCCTACGGCGCGCGCAACGGCAAGGACGGCCTCGACTGCGTCGACTCGTTGATGGCCAACACGCGCAACAACCCGATCGAGGAGCTCGAGCTCAACCACGCGATGATCGCCGAGCGCTACGAGCTGCGCGACGAGCCGCCGGCGCCCGGCCGCTACCGCGGGGGAATCGGCAGCGTGCGCAAGTGGAAGATGCTGACCGACACGTTCATCGGCTCCGAGGCGGACAACCGGACCGACCCGCCGAAGGGCCTGGCCGGCGGCCACGATGGGCTCGCAGGTTCGTTCACGCGCAACGCGGGCACCGAGCGCGACGAACCACTGTACTCGAAGGTGACGCAGGAGAAATGCGCGGCGAGTGACACGCTGGAGATCAAGCTCCCATCGGGCGGTGGCTACGGCAACCCGCTCGAGCGGGACGCCGCCCAGGTGCTCGACGACGTCCTCGACGACTACCTGTCCATTTCGGACGCGCGGGCGCACTACGGTGTCGTGCTCACGGGGTCCGGGACGGCGCTGGCGGTCGACGAGGCCGAGACGACGCGGCTGCGTGCGGCGGTCTGACGTGGATCCGGTGCGCTCGCTCGTCGAAGCCCAGCTGGCCGTGGCCCGGGACCGCAACCCCGAGTTGCGGGCGCTGATCCGGACGCTGGATCCGCCCGTGCCCGGCGACGGCCCGCTGCACGGGCTCACGGTCAGCGTGAAGGACAACATCGACGTGGCGGGCGTGCCGACCACCGCGGGTTCGGCGCACCTCGGTGCCGAACCCGCGGTGGCCGACGCCGAGGTGGTCCGGCGGCTGCGCGCGGCGGGCGCTGTCGTCACGGCGAAGGCCAACCTGGCCGAGTTCGCGATGGGCGTGGTCGGCCGGAACGCGGCCTTCGGCGATGTCCGCAACGCCCGCGACGCGTGGTGCATCTCGGGCGGCTCGAGCAGCGGTTCGGCGGTCGCGGTGGCGAGTGGCATGTCGACGGCGGCGCTGGGCACGGACACCGGCGGATCGGGCCGGGTGCCGGCGTCGGTCAACGGTATCGTCGGCCTGCGCCCGACGATGGGGCGGGTCTCCAACCAGGGGGTGCTGCCGGTGGGCGAGTCGTTCGACACGGTGACCCCGCTGACGATGGACGTCCGCACGGCGGCGGCGATGCTCGCGGTGCTGTCCGCCGTCGGTCCGCCCGTGGATGCGCTGCTGGGCAAGGACATCGCCGGGTTGCGCATCGGCGTCGCGACCGGGTTCTTCCGCGCGCGCGTGGACCCCGGCGTGCAGCAGGTGGTCGACGACGTGGTGGCGACGCTGCGCTCGGCGGGCGCGGTGGTCCGGGAAGTCGAGGTGCCGGGCGCGGCGGAGGCCCAGGACCGGATGATCGAGATGATGTACCCGGAGGCGGCGGCCGTCCACGCCCGGCGGCTGCGCGAAGAGCCCGACACGATCGACCCGGACGTGCTGCGGCGCCTGCGGATCGGCCAGTCGATCGCGCCGGAGACGTCGGCGCGGGCAAGGGCGTGGCAGCGGGACTTCCGCGGCCGGGTTGACGTGTTGTTCGAGGGCTGCGACGTCATCCTCACCCCGACGATCCCGGTGGACGTGCCCCGGCGGGACGCGGTCGACCTGGCGGCGTCCACCCGAGAGATCGCGCGGTTCTGTTACGTGTGGTCGTGCTACGGCGGCCCGTCGATCAGCCTTCCGGGCGGCGACCACCCCGGCTCGGGCATGCCAGTGGGCGTCCAGCTGTCGGCGGCACCATGGCAGGAGGACCGCCTGCTGTGGGCCGCGGCGACCCTCGAAGAGATCGGTGTCACGGGTGCTCGTCGAGGTGTCACGACACCACCTTCGGTGAGTGACAGCCGGCGTGATAGGGGCCTTGCCGCTAACAAGGCGCCATCACAGTCCTGACCGTCCCTGCCGGGCCGGCGACGGCCATCCGTTCCCGAGCCCTCAGGAGCCGAACAACCGTGCCCAGCATGTCCCACCCGCCGACGACCGGTCACGACGACAGCTCACCCGAAGTGATTCTTGGCGTCGACACGCACAAGGACATCCATGTCGCCGCAGTGATCAGCATGCACGGCGTCCTCCTTGGCAGTCGTGATTTCCCCACCACCGCCGAGGGTTACCGCGGGCTGCAGGACTGGGCCACCGGGCTGGGCCGACTGCGGCAGGCCGGAGTGGAGGGCACCCATTCCTATGGCGCTGCGCTGACTCGTCACCTGCTCGGCGCCGGGATCGGTGTCATCGAGGTCAACCAACCGGACAAGGCCCACCACGCTGGACACCCGCGTTGAACGCATTCGAGATCGCCTTCGACGGCGGCCTGGCCGCCGGACGCAAGTAGTTCCCCTCAAGCCGAGCTACACCGCTCGTTTGACAGACCCAGTCGACCATATTCGGGAAACCTTCGGCCTCGGCCACGCGCTTCACGGGTGACCGGCGTGATGCTCCTAGGAAAAGCCCCCGGTGGTCGCGGGCGTGCCAGGCATGAGCGTGGTCTCCGTGTCCAGGCACACTGGACGGTCAGCTCCTCGCAAGACTCAGGTCGAACTCAGAGGCGGCGAGCCGGCGACGGAGCTGCTCCCGCCACGAGAATGCCCCGATCGCGGCTCGCACGGCCGGTTCTCTTGAAGCACGTGCACAGAATGATGCGTAAAACGCAACAGATTTCCCGGATCAGTGCGTTGCGTATTTCAATCCCGGGCGCCAGTGTCGATGCGTGCGGACTTTCAGCGGCTCGGCGGCCTCCTCGGCGCCCACACGACCGGCGGTCGAACCCGTCGGCGAGTCCGGTTGACTGATCGCCGGCCCCGGCAGACCCCAGCCGGTGGCGAGTGTGCTCTGCGGATCGCGGAACGCGGGTTTCTCGGATACCCGCGGGGTTCCGTCGTGCCCAGGGCCGTGGATTCCGGTGGTTCGCGAGCGCCGCCGGCGAAGGAAACCCAGGAGGATCAACGATGATCGATCATCACCCGCGCGCGGTGGCGCGCCTGGACCACCGGCTCGACGATGGCCTGTCGTGAGGCTGGCCGGACGAGCCGCGGTCGTGACCGGGGCGGCGCAGGGAATCGGGCTGGCGATCGCGACGCGGCTGGTGGCCGACGGCGCCGCGGCGCTGCTCACGGACGTGAATGGCGACGCCGCGCAGCAGGCCGCCAAGACGTTGAGCGAGCAAGGCGGCACCGCGGAAGCACTGCAGGTCGACGTGACCGACGAGGCTCAGGTGCGTGCCCTGCTTCCCCGGGCCGAGGAGCTGCTCGCGCGACCGGTGGACATCGCGGTGGTCAACGCCGGGCGGCAGACGTTCAACGAGCTGCTCGACGTTACCAAACAGGAGTGGGACGCGGTCTTCGACGTCAACGCCTGGGGCGCGTTCCTCACGGCCCGCGAAGCCGGCCGGCACCTGCGCGACGCGGGCCGGGGCGGCAGCATCGTGGTCATCGCATCGCGCACGGCGCGGCTCGGCGCCCCGCATTCGCCGCACTACGCCGCGTCGAAGGCGGCCGCGCTGAACATCATGAAGTCCTGTGCACTCGAGTTCGCGCCGGACATTCGGGTCAACGCGATCGCGCCGGGGATGATCGACACGGACTTGTGGGCGCGTGCAGATGCCTTCGAGTCCGAATTGGACGGTAGTGCGGCGGGAACGGCACGGGCCGCGAGGATCCGGCAGATTCCCGCGGGCCGGCCCGGCAGCCCCGCCGACATCGCCTCGGTCGTTTCGTTCCTCGTCTCCGACGACGCCGGTTACCTCACTGGCGAGTGCGTCCACGTCTCCGGTGGCGACTACATGCTCTGACCGCACGCCCCGACCACCGACGAAACGGAGCTGACGGAAAGTTGACGAACAGCGTGCGAAACGAACCACTGGTCCTGAGTCAAGGGTCCTTTTTGGACCTTTCTACTCCCGAGTTCCTCAAGGTCTGCGTAGACTCCGGCATGGCCGCGAGCGTGTGGGACATCCCGGTCCACCACGACGGCGTCGACGTGGTCGCGAAGGCCGCTGAAGACCTCGGGGTCGAGGTCTTCAGCCTTTGCCGGCTGGGCTACTTCACCGAAGACGATCCCGACGACGCGCGGTGGCGATCGAACCTGGCGGTGCTCGACACGGCGGCCCGGCTGGGCGTCGAGGCGGTCGTGGTCGTGGTCGGCGGACTGGTGACCACCTTCGCCGAGGCCGAAAGCCGGATCCGGGCGGGGCTCGCGCGGATCCTCCCGGAGGCCCAGGCCCGCGGCGTGCGGCTGGCGATCGAGCCGTTCCACCCCATGATGGTGGCGGAGCGCTCGTCGGTCTCCCGGCTCGCCCAGGCCACGGCGCTCGCCGAGGAGTTCGCCTCCGAGTGGCTCGGCATCGCCCTCGACGTCTACCACGTGTGGTGGGACCCCGAGCTGACCGAGTCCGTGCGCGCCGCCGCTCCCCACCTCATGGCGGTCGACCTATCCGACTGGCTGGTCCCCACGACGAACCTCCTGCGCGGGCGGGGCCGCCCCGGTGACGGGGTGATCGACCTGCCGGGTTTCGTCCGACTGGTCGACAGCGTCGGCTACACCGGCCGCTGGCAGCTCGAGGTCCTCAGCGACGAACCGCGGCAGGGCTCCGACCTCGACTACGCCCTGGACCTGCGGGAGCGCACGTCGCGCTTGCTCACGACCGCACGGTGACCCGCGGCTGCGCCTCCGACCATCCCTCATCCACCACCTCCCCCGGAAGGCAGTTCGCATGGCCGAGACGATCACCCTCAAGCTCCCCTGCCCGGATGGCACTGCGGAGCAGCACACGATGGGCCCCGCCCGCGAGTTCCCCGCACCATCGGCTCCGTTCGCGCAGCGTGACGTCTACGCCGCGCCGCACGTCGTCGCGGCCCCGTTCGGCGAGTACACGCCCGGGGTCGAACCCCCGGTCGACTGGGAGGCCACGCTCGCGTTCCGCCGCCACCTGTGGCGCTACGGCATCGGCGTGGCCGAGGCGATGGACACCTCCGAACGCGGCCCGGGTGGCTTGACCTGGTCGCAGACCAAGGATCTGATCCGCCGCTCCAGCGAGGCCGCTACCGAGGCGGGCGGTGAGATCGTCTGCGGTGCGGGCACAGATCAGCTCGACGTCACCTCGCCGACGCTGGACGACATCGCCGATGCCTACCTCGAACAGCTGGATTTCATCCAGGGCCTCGGCCGCGGCGCGGTCCTGCGGGCCAGCCACGTGCTCGCCCGGGTCGCGACGGGCCCCCAGGACTACGCCCACGTCTACGACCGGGTGCTGCAACGCGTCGAAACCCCGGCGCTGATCCACTGGATCGGCGAAGTGTTCGACCCGGCCCTGCGGAGCTATTGGGGTCACACCGACGTCGACGAGGCGCTCAAGGCAGTGGTGACGCTGGCCGAGCGCCACGCGCAGCGGCTGCGCGGGTTCAAGTTCTCCCTGCTGGACGTGGAACGCGAGGAGCGGCTGCGCCGCGAGCTGCCCGACGGCGTAGTCGTCTTCACCGGCGACGACCACGACTACCCCAAGCTGATCCGCGGCGACGGCGAGCACCACAGCCACGGTCTGCTCGGGGTCCTCGACCCACTGGCGCCCATCGCGTCTGTCGCCTTTCAGAAGATGGACGCGGGCGATCCCGAGGGCTTCACCGCCGACATGGAGGCCACGCTCACCCTCGCCCGCCGGCTGTTCGAGCACCCGGCCGGCGAGTACAAGACCGGGGTCGTGTTCCTCGCCTACCTCTCCGGGCACCAGGACCACTTCCGGATGGTCACCGGCCGCGAGGGCATGCGATCGGTGAACCACCTCACCGACGTTTTCCGGCAGGCCGACGCCCTGGGCCTGCTGCCGGATCCGGCGCTGGCCGCCGAGCGCATGCGCGCGGTGCTGACCGTCGCCGGATGGGACGCGGCGCGCTGACCGCAGCGCAACGAGACCAGTCACGAGCCCGCATCGGATAGCCGCGAAGGAGCGACTTTGTCCACAGAATCAGCGGTCATGTACGACCTCGTCGTCGTGGGTGGTGGCGGCGCGGGCCTGGCCGCCGCCACCCAGGCGGCCGAGATGGGCGCGAGAGTCGCCCTCCTGGAGAAGAACCCTGAGCTGGGCGGGACCACGAGCCGCTCGATCGGCTCGTTCTCCGCCAACGGCACCCGGTTGCAGCGCAAAGCCGGGGTGACCGACGCGCCGAGCGAGCACTTCGAGGACATGGCGAAGTTCGCCGGTCCGCTGGTCGAACGCGACAACCTCGCGTTGCGGCGGGTGTACGTCGACAACTCGGCGGACACACTGCACTGGGTGCAGGACCACGGGGTCGCGTTGTTCGGTCCCATGCCCGAACCGCCGCATCGCAGCCCGCGCATGCACAACGTCCTGCCGAACTCCTCGGCCTACATCTACTGGTTCGAACGGGCCGCCCGCAAAGCGGGCGTGCACATCCTCACGAACACGGCGGCGCGCCACCTCGTGGTGGAGGAGGGCCGGGTCGTCGGGGTCGAGACCGAGTCCACGAACCGTACCCGGCGCATCATTCGCGCCCGGCGCGGAGTCGTGCTGGCCGCGGGCGACTTCAGCTCCAGTGTCGAGATCAAGACCAGTCAGTTCACGGCGGCCCGGGCTGCGCACGTCGAGGGCATCAACCCGACCAGCACCGGTGACGGTCTGCGGCTAGGGATGGAGGTCGGCGGCCGGATCCTCAACGGCGACCTCGCGGTCGGCCCCGAGATGCGGTTCGTCACTCCGGCGCGAAAGCTCCTGCTGCAGAAGCTGCCGCCGTGGCGGATCCTGACCACGATCATGCTGCTGGCGTTGCGGTGGCTCCCGGACGCGATCCAGCGGCCGTTCATCATGTCCTTCGCGACCTCCTACCTCGCGCCGTCGCCGAACGTCTTCAAGCAGGGCGCGATCCTGGTCAACGCCGACGGTGAGCGGTTCACCGACGAAAGCGCGAGCCCGGAACTGGAGCTGCCCGACCAGCCCGGTGGTGAGGGCTACCTGGTGATGGACGAGGCCACGGCCACCCAGTTCAAGAAGTGGCCCAACTTCATCTCGACCGCCCCCGGTGTCGCCTACGCCTACATCGACGACTACCGCCGCAACCGGCGCGACATCTTCCACAGCGCACGCACCGTGGCGGACTTGGCCGCCAAGATCGGCGCCGACCCGCGCAGGCTCGCCCTTTCGCTAGGGCAGTCCGCCGGCGGGGAACAGCACTTCGTGGCGCTGGGCCCGCTGAAGAGCTGGATCGTGCTGACCGAGGGAGGGCTGGCGATCGACACGGACATGCGCGTGCTGGACAAGCAGGACGAACCGGTCCCGGGGTTGTTCGCGGCCGGGTCCAACGGACAGGGCGGCCTGCTGCTGGAAGGCCACGGGAACCACGTCGGCTGGGCGTTCATCTCCGGCCGCATCGCAGCCAAACGCGCCCTGTGGTCGGCGACGAAAGAAGAGGTGTGACCCGTGAGTACCTCCACCACGCCCCGCCGTGGCACCCCGAAACTCAACGACCAGCTCGAAGGCCACCGGATCCTCGTCACCGGCGCCGCCGGGGACATCGGGTCCGTCGTCGCGCGCACCGCCGCGGCCCGCGGAGCCGACGTCCTGCTGATGGACCTCGACACCCCGGCGCTGTCCGAGCTGGCCACCGAGCTCGGCGCGGCCGCGGCCGGGGCCGACCTGCTGGACACGCCGGCGACTGTGGCGGCGATCGAGACCCTGGCGGACGGCCAGCCCATCACCGGGCTGGTCAACGTCGCCGGTGCCCACAACCGCGAAGCCGCGCTGGAGCTCTCCGCCGACGACTGGGACCGGGTGCTGGCCGTCAACGCCCGTAGCACTTTCGTGGTCACGCAAGCCGTGGCACGATCGATGGCCGCCGACGGTGGTGGGGCGGTCGTGCACTTCGCCTCCATCGCGGCGTGGCAGCCGCGGGTCGACCTCGCCCACTACTCCGCGGCCAAGGCGGCGATCGTCGGTCTCACGTACTCGCTGGCGCTCGAGCTGGCCGAGCACGGGATCAGGGTCAACGCCGTGGCCCCGGGCGTGATCTCAACCCGGTTGACCGCCCCGACGCTGGAGGAGCCGGTGTCGCGGGCGGAACGGCTCGGCAAGATCCCGCTCGGCCGGTTCGGCCGGCCCGAGGACGTGGCCGAAGCCGTGTGCTACCTGCTCTCCGACAGCGCCTCGTTCGTGAGCGGTCACGTACTGACGGTGGACGGAGCCCAATCGGTGGTCTGACGGACTCCTGGGAAAGGCCGGCCGGAACGGAGACCACGTCCGGCCGGCCTTTCGCGCGTGCCGGCGTGCGGTTGCGCGGCACGACGATGATGACATCCTGACCGGACACGAGCGGAGGACTACAGATGGCGGTCGACGACGTCACCCTGCACCAGATCCGGGTGTTCCGTGAGGTCGCCAGGACGCGCAGCTACACCAGCGCCGCCCGCCACATGAACCTGTCGCAGTCGACGCTTAGCCGGTCGGTGTCGCAGCTCGAGCGCACGTTGGGGGTGACGTTGCTGCAGCGGGACACGCGCAATGTCGTCGTCACCGCGGAGGGGGAAGAGTTCCTCAAGGTCGCGGACCAGCTCATCGACACCCTGTCAGTGGGGCTGGAGCGCTTCGACCGCTACGCCAAAGCGCAGCTGGGCACCCTGGCGCTCGCCACTCTCGCGTCGTTCGCGGCGGCGGTCCTGCCGAGGCTGCTGAGCGCGTTCTTCAGCGGCAACGAGGCGCTCGATTTCCACCTCGTCGACGGCGGGAACGACGAGGTGCTGCGCCACCTGCAACAAGGCACTGTCGAGGTGGCGATCACCGCCGACGTCGAGGTGCCCCAGGGACTCTGGGTCACGCCCGTGCTGGAGGAGAAGTTCTACGGGGTCGCGCCGGACGACCACCCGTGGGCCGACCGGGACGAAATCACCTGGAGCGATTTCGACGCCGAGCGGTGCGTGGCCGCGCGCCAGGGCACCAGTATCCGGGCCATCACCGATCAGGCGCTCGCCGAGGCGGGCGCCGAAGTCCGCCTGCGGTTCGAGGTCGCCAACATCGCCACACTCGGCGGACTGGTGCGCGCCGGGTTCGGCGTGTCCGCCCTGCCGGCGCTGGAGTTCATGGGTTACCGGCTCGACGATCTGACACGCGTGCCGATCGTCGGGCCGGGCCCCCATCGGGTGCTGGCCGTTATCTCCCGGCCCTACTCCGAGCTGTCACCGACCGCCCGCCGTTTCCGGCAGGTCGCCGCTCAGGAACTGCGCAGGATGCGCCTGCCCACTGGCATCAGTGTTCTCGCCGCCGAGCCGTGATCCCTGCGCCGCGTTCAGCCGGCGCATCGTCAGCAGCGTGGTGATGCCGATCAGGCTGACGCCGAGCACGAAGAAGTACGGGGACCGCAGGTTGCCTGTGGAGCTGACCAGCCAGGTGCAGATGTAGGGCGCCGTTCCACCCGCGATGACCACCGACACGTTGGTCACGAGAGCGGTGCCGGTGTAGCGGACCTCGGGCCCGAACAGCTGGGGCGTGAGGGTGTAGTTGCCCGCCTGAGCCGTCGCCATGTTGACCGCGACGACGAAGTAGCCCACGCCGGCCAGGAAGATGTTGTGGAAGTCCATGATCACCAACGCCGGGTAGGTCACGATGGCGTAGGTGGCCAAGCCGATGATCGTCACGTTCACCGAGCCGATCCGGTCGACCAGCCGGCCCGCCACGGGTGTCATCAGCACGCCGAAGAGGGTGCCGCCCGCGGTGATCCAGTAAACCGGGGTTTTCGGGTAGTGCAGGCTGGTGATGAGGTAGATCGACAGGAACGTCGCGCCGACGTACGCGGTGCCCTGGACGCCGATGCCGAGCAGGATGCCCTTGATGAGCGGGCCGGGGTACGAGCGGAAAGCCGAAATCAAGGGGAATCCGTGGCGGGGGCTGTCGTCGTTGTCGATGCGCGGCAGGAAACGACGGGAGAGGAAGCAGACGACGGTCAGGGGAAGCCCGAACCAGAACGGGATGCGCCAGGCCCACTCGTTCATCGCGCTGGTCGTCACCAGGCCCGACACCAGGCCGACGGCGGCCGACGCGATGGCGAACCCGCCGTTGGTGCCCACGGGCACGAACGAGGCGTACCAGCCCTTCTTGCCCGGCGGCGCCGCTTCGGTGATCACTGTGGCCGCGCCACCGACCTCGCCGCCGGCGAAGAAGCCCTGCGCGATCCGGACGATCAGCAGGAGGATCGGCGCGAGCACGCCGACGCTGGCGTAGGTCGGGAGCACGCCGATGGCGGTGTTGGCCAGGCCGATGCCGACCACGGTGACCAGCAGGGCCGGGCGCCGGCCGAACTTGTCGCCGAAGGCGCCGAAGAAGATCCCGCCGATGGGGCGGATGACGTAGGACAGCGCGAACACGGCCAACGTGGACAGCAGCGCCGCAGTCGGGTCATCGCCCGGGAAGAACAGCGGCGCGATGATGGCTGCGACGTACCCGTAGAGGGCCCAGTCGTAGTACTCGATCAGCGTGCCGAGGCTGCCCGCCAGCACGATTTTCCGGATGCTTCTCGTGTCTCCCTGCGACGCTGCAGGACTGTGAGCGCTCATCTTCCTACTTTCTCTGGTTCGACGGTGATGGCTACGGACAACTCAGGACCACTGGGGCCCGTTTCCCCCGCGCTCTCGATCCGATTCGGATCCGATCACCCCCGCGTTCTTCAGTGCCGCGATGCGCTCCTCGGCCAGGCCGGCCGCCGTGAAGACTTCTTCGTTGTGCTCGCCGATCTTCGGTGGGACCGCGTGCAACCGGGCCGGTGTGTCGGAGAGCGCGATCGGCATGCCGATCCACTTGACCCGGCCCACCCCGTCGACGTCACCCTCGATCACGAGCTCGTTGTGCACGACCTGAGGATCGGTGAACAGGTCGTCGTAGTCGTTCACCGGAGCGACGAGCACGTCTTCGGCCTCGAAGCGCGCCATGATCTCTTCGCGCGGGAACTTGGCGATGGCCTCGGAGAGCAGGTGCCAGGTTTCGCGCGTGTGGTCGAGAAGTCCTTCGATGGTCTGGAAGCGTGGGTCGTTAACGTCCTTTTCGGACAGTCCACACGCGCGAGCGGCGCGTTGCCACGGCTGGTCGACGAAGTACTCGCCGATCAGGGTGAACCACAGCCCGTCCGCGGCCTCGTAGTAGCCGTAGAGCGCGGTGTTGCCGGGGTGCGCCACACCGGCGGTGGGCCGGGGGAACCGCTGTCCGGTGTTGAGGTAGGTCGCGGCTTCCTGGAGGTGGCTGGTGATCGCGGCGTTGAGCAGGTTGGAGTCGACGACCTGGCCGCGGCCGGTGCGTTCCCGCGCGGCGAGAGCGATCATCATCCCCTGGGCGAACTGCATGGACGCGAGGTAGTCGATCATGAAGGTGCCGGTCGGTACCGGACCGCTCTCCTGGGTGCCGGTGAGCGCCATCAGCCCGCTGACCGCCTGCGCGGCCAGGTCTTGCCCGCGGCGGTGCGCGTAAGGCCCGGACAGGCCATAGCCCGTCGCGTAGGCGACGATGATCCGCGGGTTGACCGCGGACAGCTGGTCCCAGCCCAGGCCCAGGCGATCCATGACTCCCGGCCGGAAGTTGCTGGCCACGATGTCGGCGTCACGCGCGAGGCCGAGGATCAGTTCGCGGCCGGCGTCGCTCTTCACGTCGACGGTGATGCTCTTCTTGTTGCGGTTGGTCGCGGACCAGTGCGGGCTGAACCCGGCGGCCAGCAGCGGCTGCTGGTTGCGGCCGATCTCGCCCACGTCGATGCGCTCGATCTTGATGACCTCGGCCCCGAAGTCCGCGAGGACCTGGGTGGCCGAGGGGCCTTGTTCGAGCTGGGTGAAGTCGAGGATCCGGATTCCCTCGAAGGCGTCGGTCACGGTGCCCCTTCGGTTTCGGTGTGGCTGGGCGTACGGGCGGCGGAACGGGTCACGTCATCACATCGCCACCGCACACCTTCAGGCACTCACCGGTGATGTAGGACGCTTCCGGTGAAGCCAGGAAGGTGATCGCGGCCGCGACTTCCTCGGGTCGGCCGAGCCGGCCCAGAGGGTTGTCCTTGATCCGGCGTTCGAGCGCGGCGCCGGGGTGCTGCCCGGTCAGGCGGCCGATCTCGGCGTCGGCGTGATCGGACATGCCGGTGGCGATGCGGCCGGGTGCGACGGCGTTGACGCGGATGCCGCGCGGCGCGAGCTCGGCGGCGAACGACTTGGTCAAGCTGGCGACCGCGGCCTTGGACGCCGCGTAGTGCGCCGAGAGTGCGTTGGGCAGGAACCCTTGGATCGACGCCAGGGTGACGATGGCGCCACCGTCGCCCAGGCACCGCGAGGCGAGCTGGAGCGTCAGCAATGTCCCGCGCCCGTTGACTTCCAGGACGCGGTCCCAGTCCTGCGGGTCCAGCTGCGACGCCGGGCCCAACAGCTGGATGCCGGCATTGGCGACCACGACATCGAGGCGTCCCACGCGGTCACTCGCGGTGGCCATGACCTCGGCGGACGTCACGTCCAGGGGGAACGCCTCCGCTCGGCCGCCGTCGGCGCGGATGTCCTGCGTCGCCGCCGAGGCCAGGTCCGCGTGGAGGTCGGCGATGAGCACGCTCGCGCCGAAGTCTGCGAAGCGACGGGCGGTGGCCAGCCCGATGCCGCGGCCGGCACCCGTGACGAGCACCCGCTGGCCGGCGAAAGAAGTCCCGTTCACTCCGCTGGCCCCCAATGCGCGACACCGGTTTCGCGGTGCCGCCGGTTCTCGATCCCCACGACTCCGGACTCCTGGAGCCGAATGATCTCGGCGGCGGTGAAGCCGAGACCGGCCAGGACCTGCTCGTTGTCCTGTCCGACGGTCGGCGGGGCGTCGCGCACCTGTGCGGGGGTGGCGCTGAGCTTCACGGGCGGGCCGACCAGCTTCACCGTGCCGGCGTGCGGGTGCTCGGCCGTGACGACCAGCTCGTTGTGGACGACTTGCGGGTCTTCGAACAGGTGCGGATAGTCGTTGACCGGCGCGGCGAGGATGTCCTGCTCCTCCAGCGCTTTCAAGGCTTGGTCGAGCGACAGGTCGGCGAAGGCGCCCCGCAGGAGGGCGTGGGTTTCCTCGACGTGCTCGGCCAGCCCGCGCGTCGTGGCGAAGCGGGGGTCGTCGCGGTGGTCGGCGAGGCCCAGCGCGTCGCACACCCGTTGCCACGGCCGGTCCACGAAGTACTCGCCCACGAGGACGAGCCACCGGTCATCAGCCGTGCGGTAGCGCGCGTAAAGCGCCGTCGAGTGGCTGTGCGCGATGCCCTCAGGCGGGCGCGGGTACTCCCGTCCGGTGTTCAGGTAGGTCGTCGCCTCCTGCAGGTGCAGCGCCACAGCGGAGTTGAGCAGGCACGAATCCACGACCTGTCCCTCACCCGTGCGCTCCCGTGCAGCCAGCGCGAGCATGATGCCCTGGGCGAAGTGCATCGCGGCGACGTAGTCGATGGCGTACGTGCCGGCCGCGACGGGCGAGTCGGCGGATCCGGTCAAGGCCAGGACACCGCCCAGGGCCTGTGCGGCCAGATCCTGCCCGCGCCGCCCGGCGTAGGGGCCGGAGCGCCCGTAGCCCGAGGCGTACGCGCAGATGATGCGCGGGTTCATCGTGCGGAGGTTCTCGTAACCGAGACCGAGCCGCTCCATGACCCCGGGGCGGAAGTTGCTGGCGACCACGTCCGCCGTCTTGACCAGGCGTTCGAGGACGTCGCGCGCTCCCGGGGCCTTGAGGTCGAGGCTGAGGCTGAGCTTGTTGCGGTTGTTGGCTGCCCAGTGCGGGCTCATGCCGTTGACCCGCGGGCTGTGGTCGCGGCCGATCTCGCCGATGTCGTGGCGTTCGATCTTGATGACCTCGGCGCCGAAGTCCGCGAGGACCTGGGTTCCCGACGGCCCCTGCTCGAGCTGGGTGAAGTCGAGGACGCGCACACCCTCGTAGACCCCACCCAGTCCCGCGCCGCTCATCGCGCGGATTCCACGGCCTGCTGCTCCGCCGGGCGCGGCGCGTCCTCCGGTTCGGCGTGCAGGAGGATCGCCTTGCGCCCACTTTGGACGATCTGACCGTGCTGGTTGACCAGCTCCACGGCGAAGGTGACCACACCCTGGTCGGGGCGCTTGGTTCGGCGGCGCAGCTCGTCGACCACGAAGCGGACGTGGATGGTGTCGCCGAACCTAATGGGGGCCTTGAACGACCACTCCGACAGTCCCAGGAACGCGATCGCGGTCCCGAACAGCAGGCCACCGCCCAGCATCAACCCGTGCGCCATGGACAGGCCCAGCAACCCGTGGGCGATCCGTTCGCCGAACTCGGTTTTCTCGGCGTAGGCCCGGCTGACGTGGACTTCGGAGTAGTCACCGGTCGTGCCGGCGAAGGTGACCACGTCGCCTTCGGTGATGGTCCGCGTCGCCGATTCGAACTCCTGGCCGACATAGAGCTGACTCCAGGTAAGGCCACGTGCTGCCACGGTGTTTTCCCTTCAACGCCGAATGGGTTGCCGTGACGCTAAGGCGAGGTGATAGCGGGCATCAATTCATCGGGAGCCCCCATCTGTTGAGTCTTGTGCGGCCACTGTTGCCAATGTCGCAAGAATTCCCTCGAACCAGTGCGTTGCATGCCTGGATGTCACCGGTCACAGTCGAGTCAAGCGAAGCACCTCTGGAGAAGGACGGCGATGGCGACTCTTCGTTCCCGGACCACCACCCACGGCCGCAACGCGGCGGGCGCGCGCTCGCTCTGGCGCGCGACCGGGATGACCGACAGCGACTTCGGCAAGCCGATCGTCGCCATCGCCAACTCGTACACGCAGTTCGTGCCGGGCCACGTGCACCTCAAAGACCTCGGCGAGATCGTCGCGGAGGCGGTGAAGGAAGCGGGTGGCATCGCCCGCGAGTTCCACACGATCGCCGTCGACGACGGCATCGCCATGGG